>NZ_JBHXPF010000002.1:289233-308257 GCF_042718715.1 Streptomyces sp. NPDC058576
TATTCGGTCGCCTTTTTTTTTTTTTTTAATCTTATTTTTTTTTCCTTGTTGTGGGGGGGGGGGGCCCCCGGCCCCCCGCCCCCCCGCACCACCATGCGACCGTAACGAACCGGTCTCCCGGCTGGTACCCGCCTCCGGGTCCGTCAGGCCTGGTCACCCGCCGTGACGCTCAGGTGTCCTGGGTGGCCAGCATGCCGAGGGTGCACAGTCCCAGCACCACCCAGCCGAACCAGAGCCAGCCACTGCTTCCCAGCGCCACCGTGTACGCGGTCACCGCGACCAGTGCCCCGACGGTCATGTATCCCATGGTCTTCGTCGATCCGGACATGCGCGCACGCTCCTCGTCGGCCGCGCGGCCGTTGTCCCCATGGTCACCCCGTATGCGCCCTCCGCGCTACTGTCCGCGCGCCTGCAAAGACGCGAGATAGGCGTTGTAGGCCGCCAGCTCCTTGTCACCGTCGCGGTCCGCCGCCCGGTCCGTGCGCCGGGCGACGCGCTGCTCGGAGTGGTACCACTGGTACACCAGCGCGATCAGCACCAGCACGGAGGGGATCTCGCTGAACGCCCACGCGATGCCGCCCGCCCAGTTCTGGTCGCTGAGGGCGTCGATGCCGAGCGACGCGGGCGGGTTCCGGTACGTCTCCACCATCGGCGTCGACGCCATCATCAGCGCGATCCCGAAGAACGCGTGGAACGGCATCCCGGCGAACAGCTCCAGCATCCGCATCAGATAGCCGGGCCGGTGCGGGCCCGGGTCCACGCCCATGATCGGCCAGAAGAAGACCAGGCCGACGGCGAGGAAGTGCACCATCATCCCGATGTGGCCCGGCTTGGAGCTCATCAGGAAGTCGAAGATCGGCGTGAAGTAGAGCGCGTACAGGCTCGCGATGAACAGCGGGATGGTGAACACCGGGTGCGAGATGATCTTCATGTACCGGCTGTGCAGCAGCTTCAGCAGCAGCTCGCGCGGCCCGATCCGCCCCCGGCCCGCCGGCGGCAGCGCGCGCAGCGCCAGCGTCACCGGGGCGCCCAGCAGCAGCAGGATCGGCGACAGCATGCTGATCACCATGTGCTGCACCATGTGCACGCTGAACATGACCATGCCGTAGTCGTTGAGCTTGGTGCACATCACCAGCGCGATGCTCAGCACGCCCAGGGTGAAGAACACGATCCGGTTCACCGGCCAGCCGTCACCGCGCCGACGCAGCCGCACCACGCCGTACCCGTACAGGGCGAGCGCCAGGATGCAGCCGGTCAGGAAGAACGGGTCGAGGGAGAGCTCCAGTCCCCGTCCCAGCGTGAACGGCGGCAGATCCATGTTCATGCCGTGCCCGCTGTGATCCATCTGTTCACTCCCGATGGGGACACGTCCCCGTTTCGTGCCGGTTGTCCGGTCCAGAGTAGAACTGCCCCCGGCCGCGGTTGCGGCCGGGGGCAGTTCTGGACGGCGTGTCCTGACGAGGCGTCTCTAGAGCACGCACTCCGCCTCGGCGTACCGCTCGGCCGGGACCGTCTTCAGCGTCTCGACCGCTTCCGCCAGCGGGACCATCACGATGTCGGTGCCGCGCAGGGCGGTCAGCATCCCGAACTCGCTCCGGTGCGCGGCCTCCACCGCGTGCCAGCCGAACCGGGTCGCCAGGACCCGGTCGTACGCGGTCGGCGTGCCGCCGCGCTGGACGTGGCCGAGGATGACCGGGCGGGCCTCCTTGCCGAGCCGCTGCTCCAGCTCGCCGGAGAGCTGCGTGGCCACCCCGGCGAACCGCTCGTGGCCGTAGATGTCCTTGACGCCCTGCTCGAACTGCATGGAGCCCTCGCGGGGCTTGGCGCCCTCGGCGACCACCACGATGGCGAATTTCTTGCCCGCCGAGAACCGCTTGCCGACCAGCTCGGTCAGCTCGTCGATGTCGAAGGGGCGCTCGGGCACCACGATCGCGTGGGCGCCGGCCGCCATCCCGGAGTGCAGGGCGATCCAGCCGGTGTGCCGGCCCATGACCTCGACGATCAGCACCCGCTGGTGCGACTCGGCGGTGGTCTTCAGCCGGTCCAGCGCCTCGGTCGCGACACCGACGGCGGTGTCGAAGCCGAAGGTGACGTCGGTGGAGGCGATGTCGTTGTCGATCGTCTTGGGGACTCCGACGATGGGCAGCCCGGCCTCGGAGAGGAGGTTGGCCGCCTTCAGCGTGCCCTCGCCGCCGATCGGGATGATGGCGTCCAGGCCGAGGTCCGCGACATGGCCGCGCGCGCGCTCCACACCGTCGCGCAGATGCGCCGGCTGGACCCGGGAGGAACCGAGGATGGTGCCGCCGCGGGCCAGGATGCCGCCCACCGCGTCAAGGTCGAGCTTGCGGTAGTCGCACTCCAGCAGGCCCTTCCAGCCGTCGTGGAACCCGATGACCTCGTCGCCGTGGTCCACCACCGCGCGGTGCACGACGGAACGGATGACGGCGTTGAGGCCGGGGCAGTCGCCGCCGGAGGTGAGTACGCCAATGCGCATGGCCCGAAAACCTTTGCAACGTGTAAGTCGATGACCGGACCACGTCGTCCGGTTGGATCCCCGCCACCCTACCGGCGCAGGGTGGCGGGACCGAACCGGACGTCCGCCTGCTGGACTCCGCTCAACCGAGCGGAAAAGCCCTCAGGCGGACGGTGCTCAAGCGAGCGGAAAGCGCCTCAGGCGGGCTGGGTCGCCGAGGCGATCCGCTCGGCCCGCAGCGCCTCGTACCAGCGGTCGTCGGTGGGCGGCAGCGCGTTGACGTCGAGGGCCAGCTTCAGCAGCAGATCGGCGATCTGCGGATTGCGGGCCATCACCGGCCCGTGCATGTACGTCCCGAAGACCGTGTCGTTGTACGCGCCCTCCGTGCCGTCCCCGGTGCCGTTGCCCCGGCCGAACTGGACCCGGGCGAACGGCCGTGCTGTCGGGCCGAGATGGGTGACGCCCTGGTGGTTCTCGAACCCGGTCAGCGGCGGCAGCCCCAAGTGCGGGTCGATGTCCGCGAGTACGTCGCCGACGCACCGCGCGCCCTCGCCGCGGGTGGAGACCACGTCGAGCAGACCGAGACCCTGCTCGCGCTCGCCGAGGTCGTTGACGAACTCGTGCCCGAGGATCTGGTAGCCCGCGCAGACCGAGAAGATGATCGCGCCGTTGGACGCGGCCCGGCTCAGCCCGCCGTCGCGGCGCAGCCGCTCGGCCGCGAGCCGCTGCGGCCGGTCCTCACCGCCGCCGATCAGATAGATGTCGCCGGACGTCGGCACCGGCTGGTCGCTGCGCACGTCGACGCGCTGCACGTCCAGACCGCGCTGCCGGGCCCGCCGCTCCACGACCAGCGCGTTGCCCTGGTCGCCGTAGGTGCTGAGCAGGTCGGGGTAGACCCAGACCAGACGCAGACCGTTGTTGCTCATGCTTCGTCCTCTCCGGAGGTGGCCGGGGCCGGGGTCAGTTGCCGACACGACGGCGCAGATCCTGGAAGGCGGTGTAGTTGGCGATGACCTCGATGCGGCCGGGCGGGGCGTACTGCACGGCCTCGTCGAGGCTCTCGCAGACCCGGAAGTCGAGACCGGCCACTTCGAGGCGGACCGCGAGGTCCAGCTTCCGGTCGCCGAGCACGAAGATCGGGTGTCCGGCCAGCTGGGTGTAGTCCACGTCCCATAGCCAGGAGGTGTCCGTGCCGTCCGCGCCGCGGGCGTTCACCGAGAGGATCACCGGCGTCGGCGGCGGGTCGATCAGCGAGAACGTCTCCAGCCAGCCGGCCGGGTTCTTCGCCAGCAGGAGGCGCAGCTCACGGTTCTGGAAGCTGACCACGTCGTAGCGTCCGGCCACCGCCTGCACCTGGTACATCCGCTCCAGCGCGACCTGCGGCGGCACCCCGAAGACGGCGGCGACGGCCGCCGAGCTGGTGGCGTTCGCCTTGTTCGCCCGGCCCGGCAGCTGGAGGTGGATCGGCCACGCCGAACCGTGCGGGTCCAGCACGTAGTCGCCGTTCAGCGCCCAGCTCGGGGCGGGGCGGCGGAAGCCGCACTGCCCGCAGAACCAGTCGTCGCCCGGACGCTGCATCACACCGCCGCAGGACGGGCAGGACCAGGCGTCGTCCTTCCATGCCTGACCGGCCGCCACCCACACCACGTTGGGCGAGGAGGAGGCCGCCCAGACGACCAGCGGGTCGTCCGCGTTGGCGATGATCACCGCCTTCGAGCCGGAAAGGCCCTCCCGCCAGTGCTCGGCCATCATCCGGGTCTCCGCCGCGCGGTCCAGCTGGTCGCGGGAGAGGTTGAGCAGCGCGATGGCCTTGGGCGTGGTGTCCCGGGCCACCCCCGCCAGATACTTCTCGTCGACCTCGATCACGCCGAACTTGGCGTCCGAGCCGCCGGCCAGCGCCGAGGTGATGCCCGCGGGCATGTTCGCGCCGAGCGCGTTCGACACGACGGGCCCCGCGGCCCGCAGCGCCTCGGCGATCAGCCGGGTGGTCGTCGTCTTGCCGTTCGTCGCCGACACGAGGATCACGTCCAGGTGCTGCGCCAGCCGCCCCAGCAGGTCGGGGTCGAGTTTGAGCGCCACCCGGCCGCCGATCACCGATCCGCTGCCCCGCCCCGCGGCTCGTGACACCGCCGCCGCGGCCTTGCCCGCCGTCACGGCCAGTTTGGCCCGCGGCGACAACGGCTCCGTGTTGCCTGCCATCGTCCTAGATCCTCCTTGCATCGGTCCGCGCCCAGCCTATCGATGTCCGGCGCGGCGACCGCACCGCGGCACCACGGGAACTCCCCGGCCCCGGCGGAACGTACGCTTGCCGCCATGCGAAACCGCCCGATCCCCGGCAGTTCCGGACTCGTCCGTGAGATGAGTCTGCTCGGCGACCCGTTGCTCCACCGGGCCTGCGAGGACGTCACGGACTTCGGCCCGTCGCTGTCGAGGCTCGTCGAGGACATGTTCGCCACGATGTACGCCGCACAGGGTGTCGGGCTCGCCGCCAACCAGATCGGCGTCCCGCTCAAGGTGTTCGTCTACGACTGCCCGGACGACGACGATGTCCGCCATCTGGGACACGTGGTCAATCCCGAACTGGTCGAGGCGGACGGACTCACCGTACGCGGACCGGAGGGCTGTCTGTCACTTCCCGGTCTGGAAGCGGGCACGGAACGCTTCGACCACGCGGTCGTCGAGGGCCTGACGCTGACCGGCGAGCCGGTCCGGATCGCCGGGACGGGATGGTTCGCCCGGTGCCTCCAGCACGAGTGCGACCACCTGGCGGGCACCGTCTACACCGACCGGCTGACCGGGCTGCGGCGCTCCCGGGCGCTGCGGGCGGCGCGCAAGGCGCCCTGGGCTCGGCGGGGCTGAGCCCGCCGCGGTCCGGTGCCCCGGCTGCTCAGAACCCCGGCCCGCCCCGGAGGTCGCGGTCGCCCGCCTCCGCCAGCCGCCCCCACAGCAGGTCGGCGAGGCTGCTCACCAGCCGTTCGCGGGAGCAGGGCCGGTCGCCGAGCCACCAGTCCCCCGCCGCGTGCATCATGCCGACGATCCCGTGCCCCCAGATGCGGGCCATCTGTTCGCTGTCCGGGCCCAGGTCGACCCGCTCCGCGATCACCTCGCCCAGCTCCTCGCCGAGGCGGCGCAGCAGTGGGGCGGAGTGCCGGCCGACGTCGAAGCCCTGCTCGGGGGAGGGGGCGGCGTCGTCCGCGCCGTCGGAGGGGTGCATCAGGAAGCGGTAGACCTGCGGGCGGGCCTCGATCGCGGCGAGATAGGTGTCGAGCGTGGCCTCCACCCGGGCGCGGCGCTCCGCGGGCGCGTCCAGGGCCGCCCGCAGGGCGCCGAGCAGGGCGTCGGTGTGGCGCTTGGCCAGCGCGCGGTAGAGGCCGCCCTTGTCCCCGAAGTGGCGGTAGAGGATCGGCTTGGTGATCCCGGCCTCGGCGGCGATGGCGTTCATGGAGGCCTGAGGTCCGTCCCTGAGCACCACCCGGTCCGCCGCTTCCAGCAACTCGCGGCGGCGGCTCTCGGCCGCGGTCCGCTGTCGCTCGGAGCTTCGTGCGGTCTCCATGTCGTCTCTCCCACCCCTGGCCGCGCGATGCCGTCGCATCGCCTCTGCACGCCCGCGCAACGTAACACTCCGCGGGCCGGGCGCCGGATCGGCTTCATGGCGGTTGACACTGCCTACTTGCCGGTAACAGACTGTGGTTACCGCAAGTAACGCATGGTTTTCGCCGCAGTGCCTGGAGGGGAACATGGCCGAGTTCACGCTTGAGCTCAACGACGACCAGAAGCAGGTCAAGGAGTGGCTCCACGGCTTCGCGGCGGATGTCATCCGCCCCGCGGCCTCGGAGTGGGACGAGCGTGAGGAAACGCCCTGGCCCGTCATCCAGGAGGCGGCGAAGGTCGGCATCTACTCCCTGGACTTCTACGCCCAGCAGTTCTTCGACCCTACGGGTCTCGGCATCCCCATGGCCATGGAAGAGCTCTTCTGGGGCGACGCGGGCATCGCCCTGTCGATCGTCGGTACGGGCCTGGCGGCCGTCGGCGTCCTCGCCAACGGCACCGAGGAGCAGATCGGCACCTGGATCCCGCAGATGTACGGCGACGCGGACGACGTGAAGGTCGCCGCCTTCTGCTCCTCCGAGCCCGACGCCGGATCCGACGTCGCCTCCATGCGTACACGCGCCGTCTACGACGAGGCGAAGGACGAGTGGGTCCTCAACGGGACCAAGACCTGGGCGACCAACGGCGGCATAGCAGGCGTCCATGTGGTCGTCGCCGTCGTCGACCCCGGCATCGGCTCCAAGGGGCACGCCTCCTTCATCGTGCCGCCGAACACCCCCGGCCTCTCCCAGGGCCAGAAGTTCAAGAAGCACGGCATCCGCGCCTCCCACACCGCCGAGGTGGTCCTGGAGGACGTCCGCGTCCCCGGGCACTGCCTGCTCGGCGGCAAGCAGAAGCTCGACGAGCGCCTCGCCCGCGCCCGCGAGCGCGCCAAGTCCGGCGGCGAGCGGGTCAAGAACGCGGCGATGGCCACCTTCGAGGCCTCCCGCCCCGCCGTCGGCGCGATGGCCGTGGGCACCGCCCGCGCCGCGTACGAGGTCGCCCTCGACTACGCGAAGACCCGCAGCCAGTTCGGCCGCCCGATCATCGACAACCAGGGCATCGCCTTCCAGCTCGCCGACATGCGCACCCGGATCGACGCGGCCCGGCTGCTGGTCTGGCGCGCCTCCTGGATGGCCACCACCGGCAAGCCGTTCACCTCGGCCGAGGGCTCCATGTCGAAGCTGTACGCGAGCGAGACCGCCCGGGACGTCACCGCGCAGGCGATCCAGATCCTCGGCGGCAACGGCTTCACCCGCGAGTACCCCGTCGAGCGCATGCACCGCGACGCGGCCATCTACACCATCTTCGAGGGCACCAGCGAGATCCAGCGCCTGGTGATCGCCCGCACGCTCTCGGGCATGCCGATCCGCTAGCGCGGAAGCGGCGAAACGGAAGGGGCGGCCGGGACACACGTCCCCGGCCGCCCCTTCCGGCGTACTCAGCCCCGCAGCTGCGCCTCGATCGCCGCCACGACCTCCGTGGACTCCGGCTCGGAGCGCGGCCGGATCCGGGCCACCGGCTCACCGGCCGGGGAGATCACGAACTTCTCGAAGTTCCACTGGACGTCCCCGGCCTCCCCGTCCGCGTCCGCCAGCTTCGTCAGCTCCGCGTACAGCGGGTGCCGGTCGCCGCCGTTGACGTCGACCTTCTCCAGCAGCGGGAAGCTGACCCCGTACGTCGTCGAGCAGAAGGTCTGGATCTCCTCCGCGCTGCCCGGCTCCTGCCCGGCGAACTGGTTGCACGGGACGCCGAGCACGGTCAGGCCACGGTCCCCGTAGTTCTGCTGCAGCCGCTCCAGGCCCTCGTACTGCGGGGTGAGCCCGCACTTGGAGGCCACGTTCACCAGCAGGACGGTCCGGCCGCTGTACGCGCCCAGCGTGGTCGGCTCGCCCGTGAGGGTGCGCAGCGGAATGTCGTGCAGCGTCATGAAACTCTCCCTGATCATTGCGTGGTGGTACTCATTGTGCCGCCCACCGCTCACGGAGCGGCGAGCTCCTTGTAGTAGAAGGTCGTCGGCTGGAGGATGCCCGTCGGATTCGCCGCGTATCCCGGCACGCTCCCGACCTTCGTCCACCCCGCCCCGCAGTAGACCTGCTCGGCCAGGCTGCCGCTCTCGGTGTCCAGGATCAGCAGCGTGATGCCCTCGGTCGCCGCGTACGCCTCGACCGCCGCCAGCAGCGCGCCGCCGAGCCCCTGGCCGCGCGCGGAGGGACGGACCATCAGCTTGGCGACCTCCGCGCGGTGCCGGGCGTTCGGCAGCGGAGCGCGGACCAGGGCGATCGTCCCGGAGACCCGACCGCCCTCGCGGGCGATCCAGATGCCGATGGTCCCGGCCTCCACGGCGGCGGCCCGCTCCCGCCACCAGATGGCGGCCGCTTCCCGGTCCAACGGGGCGAGGAAGCCCACCGAGGAACCCTCCTCGACGGTCTCGACCAGGAGGCCGGCCAGGTCGTCGGCGTACGTGACCAGCTCGGGGGCGGACACGTGGACGATCTCGGTCATGGGGAGGGTCCTTTCACGAAACAGGAGCAGGAACCGGGAGGAAACCCACGGGAAGATCACACCGCTTCCGGCCCCGCCCTGTCCACCGGATCGGGCGTCAGCCTGAGCGTGACCACGTACGCCACCACCACCGACACGATCACCAGGGGCATCACGGTGAGCCCCTCCCCGCCCAGCAGAAGCGTCGCCAGGAGCACCGAGGTCATCGGCAGCCGCAGCATCGCCACGCACATGGCCCCGACGCCCATCGCGAACCCCGCCGTGAGAGGCAGCCCCGGCAGATGGGACAGCGCGACACCGCCCACCGCCCCGACGAACATCGCGGGAAAGACGGGGCCGCCCCGGAAACAGCTCAACGAGGCGCAGTAGGCGAGGGACTTGCAGACGATGAGCAGGACCAGCGCGCCGACCGAATACTCCGCGCTCCCGGTCAGGAGATGGCCCAGCTCGTGCTCGCCCGAGTACAGCACCTCGGACGCGTCCTTGCCCGACGTCTCCGCGTACACCAGCGCGAGCGCGCCCACGACCAGCCCCATCACCGCCGTGGCCACCACCGTCCGCCGCTCCACGCGTTCCTGCAGAGCCAGCGACAGCCGGCGGATGCCCGCGCCGGCGAAGGCGGCCGCGACACCGAGGACCAGTGCCCACCCGAACCCGGCGACATCGGGGTTCGCCGCCGGCGGGACCTCGCCCAGCGTCAGGGAGTACGTCCCCAGCCCCGTCCAGGACCCCAGCCCCGTGAAGATCAGCGCGCCGATCCCGGCCGAGAGCAGCCCGGGCACCAGGACCACCCCCAGCATCGGCCCGGCCAGTCCCGCCACCTCCATCAGCAAGAACGCGCCCAGCAGCGGCGATCCCAGCAGGGCGCTCACCGCGGCGAAACTCCCCGAGGCCCCCACCAGGGCCCGCCCGTCCGGCGCGAGATCCCGCTTGAGGCGGCCCGCCGTCCAGACGGCCAGCCCGCCGCCCAGCGCGATCAGCGGCGCCTCCGGCCCGAGCACGGCCCCCACGCCCAGCGAGAGGAGCGCCGCCAGAGCGATACCGGGCAGGTCCGCCGGCGCAGGGGCCCCGGTGGACACCAGCCCCTCCGCCGGCCGGTGCCCGCCCCCGCCCGGCAGCCGGCGGACGACGAGCCCGACCAGGAGGCCGGCGACGCCGAGCAGCGGGACGGGCCACCACGACGGCGTCTCCTCGAAGCCCAGCGCCCTCGGCAGCTCTGTGTACGTCAGCGACTGGAGCTCCGAGACCAGCGCCAGGAAGCCGAACGCGATCGCGGAGACGGGCACCCCGAGAACGGCCGCCATCAGCAGCAGCCCCGCGTACTTCCGCGTGCGGACCGCCGCGTACGGGCTCTCCGGCGCGGTGACAGGTGCGCCCGGAGGGGTGGTCGGCATGATCTCGACTCCTCGGCGTGACGACCCCCGGAAGGGGACGGTGTCCCCGCGGGTTCACGTCCAACTACCACGCACCGGCGGACCGGGCGGCGCCTCGCCGCCGGGGACACGCCCTGCGTCGCGGAAGGTCAGCCGCCCGGCCCCGTGGGACCGCTCGCGCCGCCGCCCGCACGCCCCGCCTCAGCCGTCCGCCGGCAGCCGCCCCGCGGCCACCGCGTCGACCAGCGCCCGGTGATCGAGCTCGTTGCGGTCCGCGTACGACTCCGCGAACGTGGCGATCGCCCGCTCGAAGACGTCCTTGCTCCCCAGGTAGGCGGCGATGGCGATCCGGTCCCCGGACCTGGCGTGGGCGCGGGCCAGCGTGGCCCCGCACACCTCGCCGAACGCCCGCATCCCCTTGGGCACCATCGCCTCCGGTTCGGCGATGCCCTTCCAGTCCCGCAGCTGTCGCACATAGAAGTCCCGGCTCCGGCCGTCGATCCCGTGCGCCCGCTCCCAGCCGAGGAAGATGTCGCTGGAGGCCTGCATCAGCCGCTGCCCCGCCACCACCCGCTCACCCTGGTTCGCGTACCGGCTCGCCCCGGTGTAATCGGCCAGCACCGAGGGACCGGCCTCCTTGGCCTGGAGCAGGAGCGGATCCCCGCCGTCCCGGCCGAGCAGCAGGATGATCCAGCACCGGGTGCCGACACTGCCCACACCGACGACCTTCCGCGCCACATCCACCAGCGCGAAGTCCTCCAGCAGACTGCGCCGGTCGGACGCCAGGCTGTCGGCGTAGCCCGCCACCAGGCCCGCGAACTGCCCGTACACCGCTTCGCGCTCCACACCGGGCAGCAGATCGGTGAGCGGCACGACCATCGGCGGGTCCGCCGCGATCCGCAGCCGCCCGTCGACCACCTCGGCGAGCTTGCCGAAGGCCTGCAGACTGTCCCGGGAGCGGGCCCTGCCCAGCGCCCGGTCGACGTTCCTGCGCCCCCGTCCGCTCAACTGCTCCGCCGCCACCGTGCGCAGCCGCTCGGCATCGGTCCTCGCGTACCACACCTCCAGATTCCGCATCCCTGCGTACCGGGCCATCGCCTCCCGGTACGAGCGGACCGAGGCCCGGACGATCCCGGCCCGCTCCCGGTCCGTGAAGCCGTTCGCCCGCCCCGCGATCACGAGACTGGCCGCCAGCCGTTTGACGTCCCACTCCCAGGGCCCCGGCAGCGTCTCGTCGAAGTCGTTGATGTCGAAGAGCAGATTCCGCTCGGGCGAGGCCAGCAGCCGGAAGTTCAAAAGGTGGGCGTCGCCGCACAGCTGCGCCCGGATCCCCGAGTCCGGGGTGCCGGCCAGGTCGGCGGCCATCAGGGCGGCCGCGCCCCGGTAGAAGCGGAACGGGGACTCGGTCATCCGGCCGTAGCGGATCGGGACCAGCTCGGGGACCCGGTCCGCGGACTGCGCTTCGAGGACGGTCAGCGGGTCGGGGCGCTCCGGCGACGACGTGAACTGCGCATGGCTCGACCGGGGAGCCTTCCGGCGCGCGGCTCTGCCCAGGGCGGCGCGTTCGGCCGGTGTCGCGTGCGGTGCGGCGCGCAGGGATGCCGTTGCTTCCCGGTCCATGAGGTGCCCCTTTCCGGAGTTCGTCAGGTCCCTGCCGCGGCCTCGCGGTCACGGTCGCGCCGGAGGCCGACCCTCCGCCAGATCGCCCGCTGGGCCTTGAGCGTGGCCGTGCCCACCACGATCAGCACCAGGATGTTCACCCCGAGCTGGATGGCCGAGCCCCGTACGTCGGTCCAGCTGGTGAACGCGGTGGAGACGGCGATGTCCGCGGCGGCGGGGATCGTCGTCACGGAGATGAACACGCCGAGCAGGGCGCTCGTCCGGGCCTCGGTCAGCGACACGATCCCGACGATCCCGGCCAGGGTGGCGACGGCGACCGAGAAGAAGTTCGGCGTGTTGATGAGGTTGGAGACGGGGCGCAGCCCCCGGTCGAACGCCTCCGACTCCAGCCCGAAACCGCGGATGAGCAGCGCGAAGAGGAAGGTGACCACGATGGTGAGGAGGAAGCCGATGCCCAGGGCGGTCAGCCCGCCGCGCACCATGGCCCGGTGCCGCCGGTCGATCCCCAGCGCCACGCTGACGATCGCGCCGTACTCCGGCCCGACGACCATCGCCGCCACGATCAGGATCTGCGAGTTGGTGACGATGCCGACCGAGCCGATCAGGCCGGCGATGACCAGGTAGAGGTAGAAGCTCGGCGGGTACCGTCCCCCGGACCTGATGCGAGCCTCGACCTGTTCCCAGACCGGGGCCCGGCTCAGCGGCCCCAGCTCCCGCTGCCCACCTTCGGTGGCCGCGCCGGAGAAGGCCATGTCGACCGGTTCGATGACCAGGGAGCCCCGCTGGTCGAGATGGACGGCGCGCAGGCGGTGCAGTACGTCGTTGGCCGCTCCCGTCAGCACGTCGCAGGCGATGGAGTCGCCGTCGGGGTTGCGCGCCGCGTCGCGCTGGACGATGAGGTTGAGCACGCAGGGGTCGCCCGAGAGCAGGCCGACGACCTCGTCGGTCAGGTCCGGCGGGCTCACCGCGCGGATGTGGATCATGTCCATCCCGGCACCTCCGCGGCTCCCGGCCCCGCGTCGCACGGAACTCCGCCCGGCCGGCGGCCCGGGGGCTCACTCCAGTAACGCGGCCCCGCCACCGTTCGGCAAACCGGGCGGCCGGGCCGGGAAGGCCGGGAGCGGCCGCAGGCGGTCGCCCGCTTGTGCTGGGATCATCGAGGGGTGGACACACCCGATGCCTTCCCCGAACCGCTGCCCGGGGCCGACGAAGCGGTCCGCGAGGAGACGGCCGCCGCCGACGGGACGCCGGAGCGCCGCCGCCTCGTCCGCTGTCGGCTCTGCGGCCGCCCCCTCACCGGGACCGACTCGCGCCGGGCCGGCCTCGGCCCGTCCTGCGACGCCAAGCTGCACCCCGCCCCGCCGGACATCCGCACCCGCCGCCACGAGGTCGACCAGGACCCGCTGCCCGGCACCTGAGCCGGAACGGAGCTACTTCTCCAGCCGCCGGAACAGCCCCTCCTGCACCACCGACACCAGCAGCTGCCCCGAACGGTCGTAGATCCGGCCCCGCGCCAGACCCCGGCCGCCCGTCGCGATCGGGGACTCCTGGTCGTACAGGAACCACTCGTCCGCCCGGAACGGCCGGTGGAACCACATCGCGTGGTCCAGAGACGCCATGTCGAAGCCGCGCGGACCCCACAGCGGCTCCACCGGGATGCGCACCGCGTCCAGCAGCGTCATGTCGCTCGCGTACGTCAGCGCGCAGGTGTGCACCAGCGGGTCGTCGCCCAGCGGGCCCACCGCCCGCATCCACACCGCGCTGCGCGGATCGGCGTCCTTGACCTCGTCCCTCGTCCACCGGAGCCGGTCGACGTACCGGATGTCGAAGGGCTGCCGCCGGGCCATCCGCTCCAGCGCCTCCGGCAGCGCGCCCAGGTGCTCGCGCACCTCCTCGGCGACCGTCGGCAGCTCCTCCGGGTCCGGGACGATCCGGGCCGGCGGCAGCTGGTGCTCGAAGCCCGCCTCCTCGGGGCGGTGGAAGGACGCCGTCAGGTTGAAGATCGTCCGGCCCTCCTGGACGGCCGTCACCCGCCGGGTGGTGAAGGACCGGCCGTCCCGCACCCGCTCCACCTGGTAGACGATCGGCACGCCGGGACGTCCCGGCCGCAGGAAGTAGGCGTGCAGCGAGTGCACCGGCCTCTCCCCGTCGGTGGTCCGGCCCGCCGCCACCAGCGCCTGGCCCGCGACCTGCCCGCCGAAGACCCGTTGCAGGGACTCGTCCGGGCTGCGGCCCCGGAAGATGTTGACCTCGATCCGCTCCAGGTCGAGAAGGTCGACCAGGCGCTCGGCCGGATTCGTCATGCCGTACCTCTCCCGTTACGCGTCAGAGTCCGGTTCACAGCTGGCCGACCTCGGTGACCCGGACGACCGCCCGGCCCTCCTCGTCGGACGCGGCCAGGTCCACCTCGGCCTTGATGCCCCAGTCGTGATCGCCCGCCGGGTCGGCGAACGCCTGCCAGACCCGCCACAGCCCGTGCGCCGGGTCCTCCTCGATCTTCAGCAGCTTCGGACCGCGCGCGTCCGGACCCGTACCGATCTCCTCGTGCGCGTCCCAGTACGCGTCCAGGGCCTCGCCCCACGCGTCCTCGTCCCACCCGGCGTCGCCGTCCAGCTCGCCCAGGTCCCGCGCCCGGTCCAGCGCGGCCAGCTCCACCCGGCGGAACATCGCGTTGCGCACCAGCACCCGGAAGGCGCGGGTGTTGGCCGTGACCGGCTTGACCTCGTCCGCCTTCTCCTGCGCCTGCTCGGCGGTCTCCACCTCGGGGTTGGCCAGCTGCTCCCACTCGTCCAGCAGACTGGAGTCCACCTGGCGCACCATCTCGCCGAGCCAGGAGATCAGGTCCTGGAGGTCCTCCGACTTCACGTCGTCGGGGATCGTGTGCTCCAGCGCCTTGTACGCGCTCGCCAGATACCGCAGCACGATGCCCTCGGTCCGGGCCAGCTCGTAGTGCGAGGTGAACTCCGTGAACGTCATGGCGCGCTCGAACATGTCCCGGATCACCGACTTCGGCGACACCGGGTGGTCGTTCACCCACGGGTGACTCGTGCGGTACACGTCGTAGGCGTGCCACAGCAGCTCGCTCAACGGCTTGGGGTAGGTGACCTCCTGGAGCCGCTCCATCCGCTCCTCGTACTCGACCCCGTCCGCCTTCATCTGCCCCACGGCCTCGCCGCGCGCCTTGTTCTGCTGGGCGGCCAGGATCTGCCGGGGATCGTCCAGCGTCGACTCGACGACCGAGACCATGTCCAGTGCGTACGAGGGCGATTCGGCGTCCAGCAGGTCGAACGCGGCCAGCGCGAACGTGGAGAGCGGCTGGTTCAGCGCGAAGTCCTGCTGGAGGTCGACCGTCAGACGCACGATCCGGCCCTCCGCGTCCGGGGTGTCCAACTGCTCCACCACCCCGCCGTCCAGCAGCGAGCGGTAGATGGCGATGGCCCGCCGGATGTGCCGCAGCTGCGCCCGGCGCGGCTCGTGGTTGTCCTCCAGCAGATGCCGCATCGCCTCGAACGCGTTGCCGGGACGCGCGATGACCGCGAGCAGCATGGTGTGGGTGACCCGGAAACGGGAGTTCAGCGGCTCCGGCTCGGACTGGATCAGCTTGTCGAACGTGGTCTCCGACCAGGCGACGAAGCCTTCCGGGGCCTTCTTGCGGACCACCTTGCGCTTCTTCTTCGGGTCGTCGCCCGCCTTCTTGACGGCCTTCTCGTTCTCGATGACGTGCTCGGGGGCCTGCGCCACCACGAACCCGGCCGTGTCGAACCCGGCCCGCCCGGCCCGGCCTGCGATCTGGTGGAACTCCCGCGCGCGCAGGGTCCGCACCCGGGTGCCGTCGTACTTGGTGAGCGCCGTGAACAGCACCGTCCGGATGGGTACGTTGACGCCGACGCCGAGCGTGTCCGTCCCGCAGATCACCTTCAGCAGACCCGCCTGGGCCAGTTTCTCCACCAGACGGCGGTACTTCGGCAGCATCCCCGCGTGGTGCACGCCGATGCCGTGGCGCACGTAACGGGAGAGGTTCTGGCCGAACTTGGTGGTGAAGCGGAAGCTGCCGATCAGATCGGCGATCTTCTCCTTCTCCTCCTTCGTGCACATGTTGATGCTCATCAGCGACTGGGCCCGCTCGACGGCCGCCGCCTGCGTGAAGTGCACGATGTAGACCGGCGACTGCCGGGTGTCCAGCAGCTCGGTGAGGGTCTCGGTGATCGGCGTGAAGCGGTACTCGTAGCTCAGCGGCACCGGACGGGTCGCCGAGCGCACCACGGACGTGGGCCGGCCGGTACGGCGGGTCAGATCCTTCTCGAACATCGCGACGTCGCCGAGGGTCGCCGACATCAGCACGAACTGCGCCTGCGGCAGCTCCAGCAGCGGGATCTGCCAGGCCCAGCCCCGGTCCGGCTCGGCGTAGAAGTGGAACTCGTCCATCACGACCTGGCCGATGTCGGCGTACTTCCCGTCGCGCAGCGCGATGGAGGCCAGCACCTCGGCCGTACAGCAGATCACCGGGGCGTCCGCGTTGACCGAGGCGTCGCCGGTCAGCATGCCGACGTTCTCGGTGCCGAAGAGCTTGCACAGGTCGAAGAACTTCTCCGACACCAGAGCCTTGATCGGCGCCGTGTAGAAGGTGACCTTGTCCTGCGCCAGCGCCGTGAAGTGCGCGGCCGCCGCCACCAGGCTCTTTCCCGAGCCGGTCGGGGTGGAAAGGATCACGTTCGCCCCGGAGACCACCTCGATCAGCGCTTCCTCCTGAGCCGGGTACATCGTGATGCCCTGGCTCTCGGTCCATGAGGAGAAGGCCTCGAAGAGGGCGTCCGGGTCGGGGGTCTTGGGCAGCTGGTCGATGAGGGTCACGCCCCCATCTTGCCTGCCTTCCGCCCCGATGAGGGAACCGGCCGACGCGACCAAGATCATGGGCGATACGCTGCGGTCTCAACCTGCCCGCTCCGTAGCGGTGATGGGCGCACGCGACACTGGGGGCGGGAAAAGATCATGATGGGACCGGCACACTCGCTCTCAGGAGCGGCGGCCTGGCTGGGGGTCGGCGCGGCGGCCGCCGCCACGGGCCACACCATGCCCTGGCCGGTCCTGCTCGTCGGGGCGCTGATCAGTGCGGGCGCGGCCCTCGCCCCCGACCTCGACCACAAGGCCGCGACCATCTCTCGCGCCTTCGGCCCCGTCTCCAAAGCGCTCTGCGAGATCACCGACAAGCTCTCCTACGCCGTCTACAAGGCCACCAAGAGCACCGCGGACCCCCGCCGCACCGGCGGCCACCGCACCCTCACCCACACCTGGTTCTTCGCCGTCCTGATGGGTGCCGGCTGCTCCGTCGCCGCGGTCACCGGAGGGCGCTGGGCAGTCCTCGCGATCCTCTTCGTCCACCTCGTGCTCGCCGTGGAGGGCCTGCTCTGGCGGGCGGCCCGGGTCTCCAGCGACGTGCTCGTCTGGCTGCTCGGCGCGACCAGCGCCTGGATCCTCGCGGGCGTTCTCGACCAGCCCGGCAACGGGGCCGGCTGGCTGTTCGACGCCCCCGGCCAGGAGTACATGTGGCTCGGCCTGCCCATCGTGCTGGGGGCGCTGGTCCACGACATCGGCGACGCCCTGACCATCTCCGGCTGCCCGGTCCTGTGGCCCCTCCCGATCGGCGGCAAGCGGTGGTATCCGCTCGGCCCGCCGAAGTTCATGCGTTTCCGGGCCGGCAGCTGGGTGGAGATCAAGCTGCTGATGCCCGCCTTCATGGTGCTCGGGGGAGTGGGCGGGGCGGCCGCCCTCAACTTCATATGACGCACCGGGCGCGCGGCGGGCGGGCGGCACGCTCCGCCCCGTAGCACCATGGGCGCATGCTGCTCGCCGAGCTCGCCCAGGTGTCCCTGGAGGTCGCCGCCACCTCCGCCCGGTCCAAGAAGGTGGCGCTCCTCGCCGGCCTCTTCCGGGACGCCGGACCCGCGGACGTCCCCGTCGTCATCCCGTACCTCGCCGGCCGGCTGCCCCAGGGCCGGATCGGAGTGGGGTGGCGCAGCCTCGGGGACCCGGTGGAGCCCGCCGCCGAAGCCACCCTCACCGTCACCGGCGTCGACGCCGAGCTGACCGCGCTGGCCGCCGTTTCCGGCCCCGGCTCCCAGGCCCGCCGCAAGGAGCACCTGCGCGCCCTGTTCGCCGCCGCCACCGAGGACGAGCAGCGCTTCCTGCGGGCCCTGCTCACCGGCGAGGTACGCCAGGGAGCGCTGGACGCCGTCGCCGCCGACGCCTTGGCCCACGCCGCCGACGCCCCGCCCGCCGACGTACGGCGCGCCGTGATGCTCGCCGGATCGCTCCAGGAGGTCGCCGGGGCGCTCCTCGCGGAGGGCCCCGGCGCGCTCGCCGCCTTCCGCCTCACCGTCGGGCGGCCCGTCCAGCCGATGCTGGCGCACACCGCCGCCTCGGTCGGCGAGGCCCTCGACAAGCTGGGCCCCTGCGTCGTGGAGGAGAAGCTCGACGGGATCCGGGTGCAGGTCCACCGCGACGGCGACCGCGTCCGCGTCTACACCCGCACCCTCGACGACATCACCGACCGGCTGCCCGAGCTCACCGCCGCCGTCGCCGCCCTCCCGGCCGACCGCTTCATCCTGGACGGCGAGGTGCTCGCCCTGGGGGAGGACTGCAGGCCCCGGCCCTTCCAGGAGACCGCCTCCCGGGTGGGCTCCCGGCGGGACGTGGCCGGAGCCGCCGCGCACGTGCCCGTCGTCCCGGTCTTCTTCGACGCGCTCCTCGTCGACGACGAGGACCTGCTCGACCTGCCCTTCACCGACCGCCACGCGGCCCTGGCCCGGCTGCTCCCCGAGCACCTGCGCGTCCGGCGTACGGTCGTCGACGACCCCGAAGACGCCGGGGTCCGCGCGGCGGCCGACGCGTTCCTGGCCGACACCCTGGAACGCGGCCACGAGGGCGTCGTCGTCAAGGACCCGACCGCCGCCTACAGCGCGGGCCGCCGGGGCGCGGCCTGGCTGAAGGTGAAGCCGGTGCACACCCTCGACCTGGTGGTGCTGGCCGTCGAGTGGGGCAGCGGCCGACGCACCGGCAAGCTCTCCAACCTGCACCTGGGCGCACGCAGGCCCGACGGTACGTTCGCCATGCTCGGGAAGACCTTCAAGGGGCTCACGGACGCCCTGCTGGAGTGGCAGACCGAGCGCCTGGGGGAGCTGGCGACCCACGACGACGGCCATGTCGTCACCGTGCGCCCGGAACTCGTCGTGGAGATCGCCTACGACGGACTCCAGCGCTCCACCCGCTACCCCGCCGGGGTCACCCTCCGGTTCGCCCGCGTCCTGCGCTACCGGGAGGACAAGACCGCGCGGGAGGCGGACACCGTGGAGACGGTCCTGTCCCGGCAGCCGTGGGCGGCCCCCCGGCGCCCCGGACCGGCCGCACCCCGCCAACGGGGGACTACTGTTATAAGGTAGCCCCCCAGTGGGGCATTGGGAGATTGACG
>NZ_JBHXPF010000003.1:0-204015 GCF_042718715.1 Streptomyces sp. NPDC058576
GGGCCGGGCTCAGGCCTCGGCCCCGGCCGCGTACGTCCAGAAGTCCCGCATCACCTCGGGCGCGGCCGGCCCGGCCATCTCCATCTGGGTGAGCAGGACGGCGACCGTGCCGGTGGACGGGATGACGTGGGCCGTCGTGCCGGTGCCGCCGACCCAGCCGTAGCGGCCGAGCACGTTCCAGGGGGCCGCGATCTCGACGTCCACGGCGCCGCCGAACCCCCAGCCCTGGCCCTCCGTGAACAGCCCGCTCGCGGCGCGCTGTTCCGGGGTCAGGTGGTCGGTGATCATCTGGCGGACCGACTCGCCGGCCAGCACCCGGTCACCGGAGTCGTTCAGGCCTTCGGCCAGCAGCATCCGGCCGAAGGCGTACCAGTCGTCGACGGTCGAGACCAGGCCGCCCGCGCCGGACGGGAACGGGGGCGGACTGCTCCACTGCCCGTCCGGGGCGTCGACCAGCTCGGGCTCGCCCCCGCCGCCCGCCCCGGCCCGGTAGTAGCCGGTGAACCGGTCCAGCGCTGCGGGCTCCACACGGAACCCGGTGTCCTTCATGCCCAGGGGCTCGAAGACCCGCTCCGCCAGGTACGCGGGCAGCGGGCGGTCGGCGACCCGGGCGATGAGGACGCCGAGGATGTCGGAGCACGTGTTGTAGAGCCAGCCCTCGCCCGGCTGGTGCAGCAACGGGATACGGGACAGCGCGGCCATCCAGGCGTCCGGTGCGAGGACGGCCTGCGGCCGCGGCGGGCCCTGTTTCAGCTCAGCGAACAGCGGGGCGGCGGCCGGGAGTGTGAAGTCGGACGGGAAGCCGTAGCCGGCCCGGAAGGTCAGCAGATCCAGGAGCGTGATCGGGCGGACGGCCGACACCACGTCGTCCACCGGGCTCTTCGGGGTCCGTACGACCAGCGGCGAGGCCAGCTCGGGCAGCCACGCCGCGACCGGGTCGGAGGGGGCGATCAGGCCGTCCTCGACGAGCGTCATGGCGGCCGCCGCCACGATCGGCTTGGTGATGGAGGCGAGGCGGAACAGCGAGTCCCGCCGCATCGGTGCGGACCCGGCGAGACCGGCCGTACCCGCCGACACCACCTCGACCCGGTCGCCCCGGGCGACCAGGGCGACCGCGCCGGGCATCGACCCCCGGGCGATGTGGGTCTCCAGCAGTTCGTGCAGGGTGGTGGTGGTCATGACCATCCTTCGTCCGTCCGGTACCGCGTGGTCTTGTGCGGCGGCCCCCGGTAAGGAGGACGCGTTCCAGCCGCAAAAGGAAGCATTCGAGTCGAAAGGAGACTCCCGGAGCGCTCTGAATTCACCGCCCCCGCCCGTGCTCCCGCTCCTGCCGTCACTTCCGTAACAGCAGGTCCGCCACCACCGGCCGGTGGTCGGACGCCACGCTCCCCGGCACCCACGCCTTCCGCACGGTGGTCCCGCCCTTCGACACCGCCACGAAGTCGATCCGCTTGACCGGGTCCTGCGCCGGGAAGGTCGGCGCGCCCGGGTCCGCGTCGGTCAGCTCCTGCCACAGCGGGGCCAGTTCGGGGGCGGCGGGCTCCGCGTTGAAGTCGCCGAGCAGGATCTTCGGGCCCCGGTCCTGGGCCATGATCCGCCGGGTGTCGGCGACCTGGGCGACGCGGACGGCGGGGTCCGGGCGGTAGTCGAGATGGGTCACGTACACGTGGACGGGGAGCCCCCGCACCCGTACGACGACCTCGCCGAACCCCGGAGCCGGAGCGGGTACCGGGTTCGGGTCCTGGGTCGAGAGGCGGGTGATCTCGTGGTTCTCGGCGCTCACGATCCGATGCCGCGACAGCACGGCCACCCCGTACTCCGCCCGGGGCCCGCCCGGTTCGGCCGGGTCCAGGCTGTAGATCGGGGCGAAGGAGACGTGCATCCGCAGCCGGCGGGCCAGCTCGCCCGCGAGATCCCGCCACTCACTGCGAGCGCCCCAGTGCCGGTCGACCTCCTGAAGACCGATCACATCGGCTTTCAGCGAGCGGAGTTCGGCCGTCTGGCGGTCCAGGTCGAAGACGCCGTCCATGCCCGCGCCGGCGTGGATGTTGTACGTGGCGACCCGCAGCGGCAGGCCTCCGCCGCCTCCTCCGGAAGGGGAGCGGGGCGTCGGGGCGGCAGCGGCGGCGGGTGGCGCGATGAGCACTCCCAAGAGGGAGGCGGTAAGGAGCAGTTGAGTGAGGTGAGGGGAACGGCGACGCAGCGACATGGCTCTCCAAACGGCCGAAAATCGCGCACTTTGTCAGGTCAGCGTCGAGAACCGTACCGCCGGGCCGCCGCCCGGGTCCCGGCGGCGCGGCCGGTCCGGCGCCACGAAAAATCGACTTGTACGTCGTACGGGGCTGTCTTACGGTGTACAGCGCCGAATCCTGTACACCGTAAGACTCGCGAGACCCGGTACGACCCCGTAAGACCACCGACTCGCCCACTCACCGACCCGACTCATAGAGCCCGAGGAGCCCGCATGACGGCGCCCCGCCGCAGAGCGACCCGACCTCTCCCCTCAGGGGCATCCGCAACGCTGGCTGATCCTCGGCGTCATCTGCCTGGCCCAGCTCGTGGTGCTGCTCGACAACACCGTCCTCAACGTCGCCATCCCCTCCCTCACCTCGGAGCTGCACGCCTCCACCGCCGAGGTGCAGTGGATGATCAACGCCTACTCCCTCGTCCAGGCCGGTCTGCTGCTCACCGCCGGCAGCTCCGCGGACCGCTACGGGCGGAAGAAGATGCTGATGGTGGGCCTCGCCCTGTTCGGCGTCGGCTCGCTCGTGGCCGGGCTCGCCCAGTCCGCCGGCCAGCTCATCGCGGCCCGCGCCGGGATGGGCGTCGGAGGCGCGCTGCTGCTCACCACCACGCTCGCCGTCGTGGTCCAGATCTTCGACGAGACCGAGCGGGTCAAGGCCATCGGCATCTGGTCCACGGTCGCCTCCCTCGGCTTCGCGGCGGGCCCGCTGTTCGGCGGGTTCGTCCTCGACCACTTCTGGTGGGGCGCGATCTTCCTCATCAACATCCCGGTCGCCCTGATCGGTCTGGTCGCCGTGGCCCGGCTCGTCCCGGAGTCCAGGATCGTGCAGGGAGACCGGCCCGATCTGCTGGGCGCGCTGCTCTCCACGATCGGGATGACCGCCGTCGTCTTCGCGATCATCTCCGGACCCGAGCACGGCTGGGCGTCCGGCCGGGTGCTGCTGACGGTGTTCGTCGGCGTCGCGGTGCTGGCCGGGTTCGTGCTGTGGGAGCTGCGCATCCCGTACCCGATGCTCGACATGCACTTCTTCCGGAACCAGAAGTTCGTCGGCGCGGTGGCGGGAGCGATCCTGGTCGCCTTCGGGATGACCGGCTCGCTCTACCTGCTCACCCAGCACCTTCAGTTCGTCCTCGGCTACGGGCCGTTGGAGGCGGGTCTGCGGACGGCTCCGATGGCGCTCACCGTGGTCGCCCTCAACCTCACGGGGGTCGGCGCGCGCCTGGTCCAGAAGTTCGGCACGCCCGCCGCCATCGCGGCGGGGATGAGCTTCCTGGCGGCCGGTCTGGCCGCGATCGCGGTGCTCGGCGGGGGCGACGGCGGATATGGCGGCATGCTGTTCGGCCTGATCGTGATGGGTGCGGGCGTCGCCCTCGCGATGCCCGCGATGGCCAACGCCATCATGAGCGCCATCCCGCCGGAGAAGGCCGGGGTGGGCGCGGGGGTCAACGGCATGCTCGCGGAGTTCGGAAACGGGCTCGGGGTCGCGGTGCTCGGCGCGGTGCTGAACGCCCGGTTCGCCGCGCTCGTGCCGGCCGCTGTCGGAGCCGCCTCGCTCCCCGCCGCCCTGGCCGCGGCCGACGGGCCGACCGCCCGGGCGGAGATCAAGGACGCGTTCGCCTCGGGCCTGGAGACCAGCCAGCTCGTCGGCGCGGTGGCGGTGCTGGCGGGCGGTCTGCTCGCCGCGCTGCTGCTGCGCCGGGCCGAGCGGGCGGAGGCGGTCGCGGCAGTGCCGGTTCAGGCGGTTGACCAGGTGGAAAAGGCCGGGAACGGGGCAGAATCGACGGGGCCGGCGGCATAGCATCGGACGGGACGGGCGTACCGGATGGTGATCATCCGGTACGTCGTTCCGTCACAGGTCCAGAGGGCCCGCAGGCCCGCACGCCCGCAGACCCGCAGGCCCAGAGCTCCGCGGGTCCAGAGCTCCGCAGGTCCGCGCCAAGACGAGGAGAGTGCGCCATGATGTCCGCGTCCGACCGTGGGAAGGTCCCCGCGCGGACCAGTGTCTGGCTGGACCGGCGCGCCCCTTCGCGATCCCGCAGGTCCGAGTCCCCGGCCGGTCTCGACCGCAACCGGATCACCGAGGCGTCGGTGCGGCTGCTGGACGCCGATGGCCTGGCCAAGTTCTCGATGCGCCGGCTCGCCGCCGAGCTGGACGTCACCGCGATGTCCCTCTACTGGTACGTCGACACCAAGGACGACCTCCTGGAGCTGGCGCTGGACTCGGTGTACGCCGAGATCACCCCGCCCGCCGAGGACGCCGACTGGCAGGTGCGGCTGCGGGAGTTCGCCCGCAGCTACCGCGAGCTGATCGTCCGCCACATCTGGATCTCCCCGCTGGCCGGGACCTTCCTCAACATCGGGCCGAACGCGATGCTGTTCGCGTACGCCGTCCAGGACATCGTCCGCGACACCGGCCTCCCGCTGGAGCGGCAGACGGGCGCGCTCGCGGCGGTCTTCCAGTTCGTGTACGGGTTCAGCACCGTCGAGGGCCATTTCAAGGCGCGGTGCGACGCCACCGGGATGACCCAGGACGAGTACCACCAGCGGGCGATGGGCACGATCCGCTCGCAGCCGCGCCTGCGGGAGATCACCGACTACTCCGACGAGATCATGGCGGCCCGGGGCGGTGAGACGGTCGAGGAGATGCGTGAGCGGGACTTCGTCTTCGCGCTCGACATGGTGATCGCGGGCATCGAGGCGGTACGCGACCGGAACGGTTCACCGGCTCAGTAGCCGCGCCCCACGTCCACCGTCAGCGCGGGCCGACGCCCCGCCGCCACGGCCTCCCAGGCGGCGGCGAAGTCCGTGGCGATGTCCTCGTCGGTGGTGATCCCCGAGGAGTGCGAGGTGATGACCGTACGGGGCAGCTTCCACACCGGGTCCCCGGGTGCGGCCGGTTCGGCCGGCAGCACGTCCAGCACCGCCCGCCGCACCCGGCCGTCCCGCAGGGCGGTCTCCAGCGCCCCCAGGTCCACGGTCGCTCCCCGCCCCACGTTGACGAACGTCGCCCCGCGCACCGCCGCGAACCGGGCGGCCCCGAAGAAGCCCTCCGTGGCCGCCGTCAACGGCAGCGTGGAGATCACCCAGCGGGCCTCGCCCAGCGCCCCGGCGTCCTCGGTGGCCCCGATCACCCGGTCGAAGCCGGGCACCACGCGGTCGGAGACGGGCGCTGGCCCGGTCCGTGCGGTGCGGGCGACGCCCACGGTGTGCACCCCGCAGCCCTGCAACAGCCGCCCGACGGCCGCGCCGATGCGGCCGGTTCCGTAGATCAGGGCGGTCTGCCCGACGACGAGCTCGGAGGGGAGGCGCTCCCAGTGCGCGCGGGCGTGCTGGGCGGTGAACTCCGGTACGGACTGGCACTCGGCGAGCATCCAGCCCAGGACGTACTGGGCCATGCGCTCGCCCATCCGGCCCACGGTCCGGGTCAGGAGCGCCGAGCCGGGCCAGGGACCTCGGGCGAGCAGCGGGTCCGTCCCCGCGTTGACGCTGTGGAACCAGAGCAGCCGGCTCGTCCGCAGGGCCTCGGGCAGCGCGTCGCCCACGCAGAGCAGAGGCGCGTCCGACGGTGGCGGGACGTCCGTCAGCGGCTCCGCGCCGCGCCCGGTGATCCGCTCCAACTCCCGCACCAGGCCGACGTCCAGCGAGGGCGCGACCAGCAGCAGAGCCCGCGCGAGCGCGTCGGGCGCGGGCAGCGTCGGGGCCGGAAGGGGCAGCCCGCCCGCGAGAGACGAGTTGGCCGGCCCGGCGCTCCCGCCCACCGTGTCCGGCCCGGCGCTCCCGGTCATCGCGCGATCAGCTCCCCGCGGCCAGGTGGGCCGGGAAGCCGCCGGTGGCGACGGGGCCCCAGCGCTCCGGCGTGACCCGGATGATCGACTTGCCCTGCTTCACCATCGCCGCCCGGTACTCGTCCCAGTCCGGATGCTCGCCCGAGATGTTCCGGAAGTACTCCACCAGCGGCTCGACCGAGTCCGGGGCGTCGATGACCTCCGCCGAACCGTCGATCTGCACCCACGGCCCGTCCCAGTTGTCGGACAGCACGATGACGCTGACCCGCTCGTCGCGCCGGGCGTTGCGGGACTTGGCGCGCCCGGGGTACGTCGACATGACGATCCGCCCCGAGTCGTCCACGCCGCAGGTCAGCGGGGAGCCCTGGGGGCGGCCGTCGGACCGGGTGGTGAGCAGGATCGCCCGGTGCCGCGGGCGGACGAACGCCAGCAAGTCGTCGAGCTCCACGGCGGTGTTGGTCGCGATGTTCGGTGCCATGCCCACCACCCTACGACCGGGCCCGTCGGCTAGCCGGGCAGCGCCTCGCCCTGCACCGCCTGGATGTCCAGCTCCACGCGCAGGGTCGTGCCGATCGCGGAGATGCCCGCCTGGACGACCTGGTTGTAGTTCATCGCGAAGTCGTCCCGGCGCAGTTCGGCGGTGGCGTGGAAGGCCGCGCGCACCCCGCCCCACGGGTCGGGCCCGGTGCCGAGGTAGCTGAGGTCCAGGTCGACGGGGCGCGAGACGCCGTGCATGGTCAGCTCACCGTGCACGGTCCAGCGGTCGGGTCCCGCCGGGTCCAGCGCGGTGGAGCTGTAGGCGATCTCCGGGTACCGGTCCACGTCCAGGAAGTCCGGCGAGCGCAGGTGCTTGTCCCGCATGCCGTTGCCGGTGTCGATGCTGGCCGCCCTGATCACCGCGTCGACCCGGCAGCGGGAGGCATCCTCGGCGATCTCGATCCGGCCGCCGAAGTCGGTGAAACGGCCGTGCACGCTGGAGATCCCCAGGTGCTGGGCGACCGCGGCGACCGAGGAGTGCGCGGGGTCCAGCGACCAGGCGCCCGGCGGCGGCAGCTCCACCCCGCCCTGCCGGGCCAGCACGATCTGCCCGGCCTCGATCCGGCCGCTCGCGGTGACGAGGGCGGTGGAGGCGGCGGGGGCGTACCCGACCGCCGTGACGATCACCGTGTACGCGCCGGCCGTCAGGGAACCGTCCGTGCGGACGGCCCCGTTCTCGTCGGCCGCGGCGCGCAGCACCTGGGCGCCGGTCATGTCGGTGACCGTCACGACGGCGTGCTGGACCGCCCAGCCGTCCCGCGTGCGTACCTGTGCGCGAAGTCCCATCCCGTATCTCTCTCCTAGCTCGATGACCCGCGGTGACCTGTTCCGGCCCGTGGGGCACATGAGTCGGGCCCCGGGGCGGTACGGCGGGCCGTCCCCTGCCTGCCATACCCGCCACCGGGGCCCATTTCCACCCGGTCGCGACAGCCTCTCCGCTGGAAGTGCCGTCCGACCAGGGGTCTTCGCGATCCCTTCACGTGCACGTACATCCCCGGACAACACATCCCGGTGCACGCGCGCCCCTACCGGAGGGATCAGTCACTCACCCGGGTGGGCGAGTTCGATGTCGTGCCCGTCGACTCCGGGGCCGCTCACGGTGAGCGATCCGGCCACCGGCGGGTAGCCGGTCGCGATGACCGCGTACTCGCCCGCGTCCAGGTCGGTGAAGGCGTACGCCCCGTCCTCGCCGGTCGTCGCGGTGGCGACCACGTTGCCCGCCGCGTCGATCAGGGTGACCCGCGCGTCGGCCAGCGGACCCCGGGCGGATCCGGCCCGCACGACGCCCCGGACCAGAGCACCGGACCGCAGCGCGGCCTCGACACGGGTGACGCCCTGGCCGCCGATCTCCACCGGCAGCGCCAGCGGACGGAAGCCGGCCGCGTTGACCGCGACGGTCACGGAGCCCGGGATCAGCTCGCCGAAGGCGAACTCACCGGCCGGGCCGGACGCGCCGGTGGCCAGCACGTCGCCCCGGACGTCGGTCACGATGACCATCGCGCCGTCGACGGGGGCGCCGGACTCGGCGGCCTTCACCACTCCGGCCAGTCCGCTCGTACCGGACAGCAGGATGTCGAAGGCCAGCGGTTCCTCGCCGACGACCACCGTGGACGCCTGCGGCTGGAAGCCGTCGGCGGAGGCGATCAGCACATAGCTGCCGGAGCCGGGGGCGTCCAGGGTGTAGCCGCCGTCGGGCCGGGCCACGGAGCGCCCGAGCTGCCGGCCGCCCAGCGAGATCAGCGTGACGGCCGCGCGGGCGACCGGAGCGCCCTCCGCGCCGCGCACCACACCGTGCACGGGGGTGCCCCGGACGGTGTCGAGGGTGTCGTACGAGGCGGGGGCGTCGGCCGTGTCGACCGAGGTGACCCCGGCCGCGCCCTCGGAGACCTGACCGGCCGCGCCGACGGCGGCGGGCACGGGGATCTCGGCGGTCTCGACGGCCGCCGGAGCGTCGACGGGAGTGTCGTTCGCCGCGCTGCTCTTCAGGGCGACCTCCTTGATGAAGATCGTCACGACGAAGGCGATCAGCGCGCACGGAGCGGCGTAGAGGAAGACGTCACCGACGCCGTGCCCGTACGCGGCCTCCATGACCAGCCGGAAGGGCTCGGGCAGCTTGTCCAGGTCGGGGATGCCCCCGCCGCCGGTACCGCCGTGGCCGAACTTGGCGCCCTCGGGGCCGAGGTCGGCGAGGCCGTCCTTGACGTAGTGGGTGACCCGGTTGCCCAGGACCGCGCCGAGCGCCGAGACGCCGATCGCGCCGCCGAGGGACCGGAAGAAGGTGACGACGGAGCTCGCGGAACCGAGGTCCTCGGGAGCGACCTGGTTCTGGGTGGCGAGGACCAGGTTCTGCATCATCATGCCGATGCCGAGGCCCATGACGAACATGAAGACCGCGACGTGCCAGTACTCGGTGTCGTACCGGATCGTGCCGAGCATCCCGAGCCCGGCCGTGACCAGGAACCCGCCGCTGACCAGCCACGCCTTCCAGCGCCCGGTCTTGGTGATGACCTGGCCGGAGATGGTCGAGGAGAGGAAGAGGCCCGCGATCATCGGGATGGTCATGACGCCGGACATCGTCGGCGACTTGCCGCGCGCCAGCTGGAAGTACTGGCTGAAGAACACGGTGCCCGCGAACATCGCGATGCCGACGAACAGCGAGGCGATCGAGGCGAGCGTGATGGTGCGGTTACGGAAGAGGCGCAGCGGAATGATCGGTTCGGCGGCGCGCGACTCGACGAGGACGAAGATCAGGCCGAGCAGGACGGAGCCCGCGACCATCACGTAGGTCTGCCATGACAGCCAGTCGTACTTGTCGCCCGCGAAGGTCACCCAGACCAGCAGCAGGGAGACGGCGGCGCTGATGAAGAACGCGCCGGTCCAGTCGACCTTGACGCCTTCGCGCTTGACGACCGGGAGCTTCAGGGTCTTCTGGAGCACGATCAGCGCGATGATCGCGAAGGGGACACCGACGTAGAAGCACCAGCGCCAGCCCATCCAGCTGGTGTCGGTGATGACGCCGCCGAGCAGCGGGCCGCCGACGGTGGCGACGGCGAAGACCGCGCCGAGGTAGCCGCTGTAGCGGCCGCGCTCGCGCGGGGCGATCATCGCGGCCATGACGATCTGGGCGAGGGCGGAGAGACCGCCGACGCCGATGCCCTGGACCACGCGGCAGGCGATGAGCATGCCGCTGCTGGTCGACAGACCGGCGACGACCGAGCCCAGGACGTAGATGACCAGGGCTATCTGGACCAGCAGCTTCTTGCTGAAGAGGTCGGAGAGCTTGCCCCAGAGCGGGGTGGTGGCGGTCATGGCCAGCAGCGAGGCCGTCACGACCCAGGTGTAGGCGCTCTGGCCGCCGCCGAGGTCGGAGATGATCTCGGGCAGGGCGTTGGAGACGACCGTCGACGACAGGATCGCGACGAACATGCCGAGCAGCAGCCCGGTCAGTGCCTCCATGATCTGCCGGTGTGTCATCGGCGTGCCGTCGGGGGCGCCGGAGGCGGTGTTGCCCCCGTGCCCTCCGTGCTTGGCGTGGCCGCCCCGCACACCGGTTGGTGTGGTCGTAGCCATTGAGTTCCTTATCCGTGCGTATTTGCTTCTGTTACACAGGTGTACGGGTGTGAGCCTCGTCGCCGAGGCGGGTCCTGCACTCGCCGGTGTGACGTCCGGGGGCGCAGCCGCCGGATCCGCGACAGGCGAAGCTGTCACGCAGCCGGGACAGCAGCGCGATGAGCAGGCCGACGTCGTCGTCGGACCAGTCCTGGAGGTTGTGGGCGAACACCTCGGTGGTCCGCCGGGTCAGTTCGTCGAGCTGCTCGTGCCCGCCGGGGGTCAGCCGCAGGATGCGGGACCGCTTGTCCGCCGGGTCCGGAGACCGTTCGATCCAGCCGCGATCGGCCACATGTGCCACGTGGCGACTGGTCACCGACATGTCCACGGACAGCAGCTCGGCGAGCCGGCTGATCCGCATCTCGCCGTGCCGGTCCAGGAGGGTCAGTACGGCGGCGGATCCCGCGGGGCACTCGGGGGGCAGCGCGCGGGCGAGCCCCCTTTTGACGGCCCCGACGGCGCTGAGCTGCCGGGCCAGTTCCTCGTAACTACTCCGTGCGGCCACGGGAACCCCCAGCACACTCACGACTATGTTGTTGCTTAGGGCAACGATAGAAGCCGTTGGTTGCTACAGGCAAACGAAAACGGCCTTGCAGGAGTAAAGGAACGCAAAAGCCTCTGTAGGGTCCGGGTCAAGCCCGTTCCCGGTGCGCGCCGCCGCAGGTCGGGTGGGCTGCCGAGTGGCCCGGGGGTTGGGCCGGGGGCCCGAGTTCGCTAGGGTCCTGCCCCATGGCACACAACCCCCACGCCCCGCAGCCGGGCCCCGAGGGCAACCACGACCCGGCGGGCAGCACGCAGATGTTCCGCGCCTTCGTCGACGAGGGCGAGCCGCAGCGCCGGCAGCAGCCCGCGGCGACCTCGTCCGGGCCGAGAGTCGGGGTGATCGCGGCCGTGATCGCGGTCGTCGTCGTCCTCGGCGCGGTGGCCTGGCTCGCCCTGGGCTGACGAACGACAGCACGACCGTACGGACCGACCTGTACGGACCTCTACGGACACGGTACGGACCTGTACTGACCCGTATTGACCTGTGCTGACCTGTACGGACCGTACGACCCGGCCGCACGGGGGAACGGACAGCGGGGCCGCGACGGGCGGCGGCCGCTCCGCCCCCGCGCGGCCATTCGTGCGTTCAGGGGCACCCGGCCCCGGGCCGGGCCACTCCCGTACGGCGGCCCGGGTCACTCCCACGCGGCGGAGACGTCCTGTGTCTCGACGCGCATCCCCAGCGGGACCCGCCAGGACTCCACGCAGACGGTGTACGTCTGCGTGCGCGACGAGCCCGCGCCGATCGGGGCGGGCAGGGGCTGCGACGAGGTGATGGTCGCCCAGTCGACGCCGAGCGCGCCGATGATGTGCGTGGCGAAGGTGACGGTTCCCGAGCGCGCCGGGGTGCCGCCGGTGTTGCGGAACTCCACGGTCACCTTCTCGCACCACCGCTTGTCCGCCGCCGCGCGCTGCGGTGCGCTCAGCGTCAGCGCGGCCGGGGTCGCGGGAGGAGCGGGGGGTTTCGGGGTGCCGGAGGTGCCGGAGCCCGGAGGCGAGGGGGTGCCGGGACCGCTGGGGCCGCCACCCGGCGGGGACTCGGACCCGGAGCCGGACCCGGAGCCGGTTCCCGAGCCCGGCTTCGAGGGCTTCGCACCCACTCCGTCGGGTACGCCGTCGGGCGCCCCGGCAGCCTGACCGCCCGCCGTCCCCGTACGCGCCCCACCGGGACCGTCCGGAGCGGCTGCTCCGGGCTCACGCGCCCCCGAGGGCGGCGCGGAGCCGGCGGACGGGGACGTAACCCCGCCACCCCGTCCACGGCCCCCGGCGCTCCCACTCCCGCTCCCGTTCCCGTCGAGGGGGGTGAGCGTCACCTTGCCCGAGGGCGCTCCGTCCCCGTCCGAGGGGTTCTTCGAGTTTCCGGCGGCCGCGCCGACGGCCACGTAACCGTCTCCCGACCCGCTTCCGCAGCCGGACAGCAGACCGGTGCCCAGGCACAGCGCGGCCGCCGAGGCGGCGATGGCGCTGCCTCGGCGGCCGGTCGGGCCGGGTGTCCGGTGGAACCGCGGGCTCTGACGTTGACGCATCGGACGTCGCATCGCGTCAGTGTGTCTGACGGGCCGTCACATATGAACCCTCGTGAACCGCTTTTCCGCCTCAGTCGGCGATGAGCCCTTCCCTGAGCTGTGCGAGCGTGCGGGTGAGCAGCCGGGAGACGTGCATCTGGGAGATGCCGACCTCCTCGCCGATCTGCGACTGCGTCATGTTCGCGAAGAAGCGGAGCATGATGATCTGGCGCTCGCGCGGGGCGAGTTTGGCCAGCAGCGGCTTGAGCGACTCGCGGTATTCGACGCCCTCCAGCGCCGTGTCCTCGTACCCGAGGCGGTCGGCGAGCGAGCCCTCGCCGCCGTCGTCCTCGGGGGAGGGGGAGTCCAGCGAGGAGGCGGTGTAGGCGTTGCCGACGGCGAGGCCGTCGACCACGTCCTCCTCGGAGACCCCGAGCGCGCGGGCCAGCTCCGGGACCGTCGGCGAGCGGTCGAGCTTCTGCGCGAGCTCGTCGCTGGTCTTGGTCAGGGCGAGCCGCAGCTCCTGGAGGCGGCGGGGGACCCGCACGGACCAGGAGGTGTCGCGGAAGAAGCGTTTGATCTCGCCGACGACGGTGGGCATCGCGAACGTCGGGAACTCGACGCCGCGTTCGCAGTCGAACCGGTCGATCGCCTTGATCAGGCCGATCGTGCCGACCTGGACGATGTCCTCCATCGGCTCGTTGCGGCTGCGGAACCGCGCCGCGGCGTACCGCACCAGCGGGAGGTTCAGTTCGATCAGTGTGTCCCGCACATAGGTCCGCTCCGGACTGTCCGTTCCCTCGGGGCCCGAGGCGGGGCCGAGCGCGGCGAGCCGCAGGAACAGGGAGCGGGACAGCGTGCGGGTGTCGATGGCTTCCGGTGAGCTGGTGAGCACGGCGGGTGCCGGCATGCTCTTCGTGAGCGTGAGCACCTTCGAGCTGCCCTGTTCTTCGGACATGCCACCCCCTTGAGGTCGCGGACGGTCGCGGTGGCCGCGACCATCGGAGGAACGCAGCCTCCACCTGAATACCGGAGGTGGGGCTGCGGCAAACGCGCTTCCAGCAGAATGTCACATGTCGGCAACACGCTGTAGTGACATGTCGACAAGTCAGCGCCGAATACGCCCTGGAAACAGGGGGTGTAGGCCTTTTATGCCGTCAGAACTGCTCTGTGGACGGTCTACCCGTTCCGGTTACGCCTCGATCCTGTTTGCGGATCTCAATCGGGCGAAACTTCTGGCGAGGAGCCTTGACACGTGCATCTGGGAGACACCCAGCTCGGCGCTGATCTGAGACTGGGTCAAGTTGCTGTAGTAGCGCAGCAGAAGGATGCGCTGTTCGCGTTCGGGAAGCTGGACGAGGAGGTGCCGGACGAGGTCGCGGTGTTCGACGCCGGCGAGCGCGGGGTCCTCGTAGCCGAGCCGGTCGAGGAGTCCGGGCAGCCCGTCGCCCTCCTGGGCGGCCTCCAGCGAGGTCGCGTGGTACGAGCGCCCCGCCTCGATGCAGGCCAGCACCTCGTCCTCGGAGATCTTCAGCCGCTCGGCGATCTCGGCGGTGGTCGGGGACCGGCCGTGGGCGGTCGTCAGATCCTCGGTGGCGCCGGTGACCTGGACCCAGAGCTCGTGCAGCCGGCGGGGGACGTGGACGGTCCGCACGTTGTCGCGAAAGTAACGTTTGATCTCGCCGACGACGGTGGGCATCGCGAACGTGGGGAACTGGACCCCGCGCTCCGGGTCGAACCGGTCGATGGCGTTGATCAGACCGATCGTGCCGACCTGGACGACGTCCTCCATCGGCTCGTTGCGGCTGCGGAACCGCGCCGCGGCGTACCGCACGAGGGGAAGGTTCGCCTCGATGAGGGCGGCCCGGACCCGGCGGTGTTCCGCGGTGCCCGGCTCCAGGTTCTTGAGCTGGCCGAAGAGGACCTGGGTGAGCGCCCTGGTGTCGGCGCCGCGGGCCCTGGCGGGCCTGGCCGAGGGATCCGGGGTCTCGGTCTGGATCTCCTCGGTCCGGACGGTCTGAACGGTCTGGACGGTCTGGGGAGGCACTTGAGGCGCTGTACTGGCCGGCACGGTGACGCCACCCCTTTGCGGTCAACTACGGTCAACTCATCCGTCAAAAGCGGTCATAGCATCACAAGACATGTCCACTGTGTGCAAGCACCGCATAGTGCCGTGTTGAGGTCATAAGGGTTTAAACAGAACAAAGAAACCCCCCGCCGGAACGGCGAGGGGCTGGGTGGATCCGGGACCGGCCGAGTCCGGTGAGAGGTCGGGACGAGACCGGGACGGGCTCAGAAGGGATAGTCCGCGATCACCCAAGTGGCGAATTCCCGCCACTGTCCCGCGGCGGCCTGGTGAGCCGGGTGCTCGACGTACCGCTTGAGCGCGTCCTCGTCGGCGACCGCGGAGTTGATGGCGTAGTCGTAGGCGATCGGCCGGTCGGTGATGTTCCAGGCGCACTCCCAGAACTCCAGCTCCGGAATCTGCCCCGCCAGCTCCCGGAAGGCCCGGTCCCCGGCGACGACCCGCGGGTCGTCCCGCTCGACGCCGTCGTTCAGCTTGAAAAGGACCAGGTGGCGGATCATCGTACGTCTCCTACTTCACCAGTTCTGACATGAAGTCACCGACGCTCTGCGCGGCGGTGGAAATGCCTTCGAACCCTACCTGGACCAGTTCGGCGGCCCGCTGCGGAGACATGATGATCGTGTACAGCACGAAGACCACCAGCATGTAGATGATGATCGTCTTTGCCTTGGCCACAATCGTGCCTCCCCATCGACCTCACGTGCGATCGGGCGATTCTATCCGCACGGATGGCCGTATCTGATGGCCGTTTTTGATCACTGATGCGCCTTTTAAGGACCTACGACCCGGCCATCGAGGCCTTTCGCCCGACCTCACGGCTCCCGCCGCCCGGCACGATGGATACCGAGCCCGACGGGACCAGGCAGGACCCGGACGGCCGGAAACAGGGCCTCTCTGTGGGGTCGGCCGCCGCGCGATTTCCCCCCTGACCGCGACGGACGACCAGCAGGCCCCGTTCTCACCGGGGGAAGCGGCTTGTCCCCCCGACGCCGCTTCCCCCGACCTGAACCATGAACCGGAGCGCCCGGTCGCCGTACGTCCTGTGTACTGGCGACCGGGCGCTTCGCGGTTCGCTGTGTGGCCGCGCCGATCAGGGAGCGGAATCCGCCGGCCCCACGATCGCGCGCAGCGCCGCGAGGTGCCCCTGATAAGCGGCCCGGCCCGCCCGGGTCAGGCGAAGCCATACGCGTTGCCGGGTATCGCGGACGGCCTTGCGCTGCTCGACGTAGCCGGCGTCCATCAGCACGGTGGCGTGCTTGCTCAGCACGGAGGCGGACAGGCCGAGCTGCTTCTGGACGAGGCCGAACTCCGCCTCGCCCGCGGTGTCGAGCAGGGCGCAGATGCGCAGCCGGTTCGGGGCGTGGATGGTGGCGTCGAAATCCGCCGGCATGTCGTGGGCGTCGGAGTTCACGAGGTCTTCCGGTGCAGTCGTACGAAGGCGAGATGAAACCCGACGGACGCGGCGGCCCCGATCACCGAGGCGGCGATCAGCCACCCCGGCCACCCCGAGGAACGGAACGCGAACGCCGAGCCCACCAGGATCGAGGGCAGCCCGACCGCGAGCGGCACGGTGGCCCGCTTCGGCAGCACGTCCAGCCGCAGGGCCACCCCGGTCTTCTCCCGCCACGTCTTGGCCGCGACGGCGAAGAGCGCCCCGTACACCCCGGTGATGGCCACCATGATCCCCATCCAGGCGGAGCCCGGCAGCAGCCAGTCCTCGTCGGCCATGGCGCCTCCGTAGACGATCGGGAGCGCGGCGACGTAGAGCGTGAGCGTGACGAAGAACCAGTTCGGCCAAGGCGTCGCCGAGAGCGCGGCGGCGGAGGCCCGGATGCGCTCGGTGTCGGCCAGGGCGGAGTGAGCCTGCTCCGGCGTCGGTCGTACCCCGTTAGTTTCCATGACGGAAAGAGTAGTGGAGAGTTTCCGGTAAGGAAAGTGGAATGTTTCCGGTAGGGAAACGGAGGGGGCCGGGGCCTCAGACAGGTTTGAGGAGGTCGCGAAGGTTGGCCATATGGGCCTTCACGGCGGCGATCTCGGCCGGGTCGGGTGTGCTGTCTGTGATGGTGGTGCGAGCTTTGTGGCAGGGGTGGCAGAGGCCGTCAGGGAGTGCTTCGGGGAGGCCGGGCCGGCCGCAGTCGGTGCATTCGACGAGGATGCGGCGGGTGGGGGCCGGGGTGCCGGGTGCGGTGACCTGGTCCGGCAGCCGGGGCGGCATTTTGTCGGCGAGGCGGCGGCGGAGGAGACCGATGGGCGAGTCGACCTGGGCGGGGAGCCCTGCCGTGAGGGCGCTGGTCAGGTACTCGACGGTGACGCCCCGGTCGAGCCACTGGGTCGCGAGTGGTGCGAGGGCGGTGCAGTCGTCGGCGGAGAGGGCCAGGCGGTGGTCGTCGCGGCCGAGGCGGGCCAGGGCGAGGTAGGCGGGGGAGGGGGTGGTGTCCCCGGTCTGCCTTGCGGGGACCGTGTCCGGTGCTCGGGGTGGGGTGCGTTGGTGCGGTACGGGGGTGGGTTCGGGGGCCCGTCCGACAGGCGATGTGCCCTCCGGCCGCGCGGGCGGCGGCGGTTCCTCGGCCGGGACCCACGGAGGCGGCGGTGCCGTGCCGGGGGTGGGGGCTTCCGGTGCGGCGGGGGCTGCGGCCGGGGCGGCGTTCTCGGTGGCGAGGTAGGTGTTCCACCACTCGTTGTCGCGTGCGGTGCGGGACCAGAAGGTGCGGAAGACCCAACGGGTCTCGTCGCCCGCGCCGACCGCGCATCGAACGCGGCGCAGGTGCCCGGCGACGGACAGGGCGGTCAGGGAGGTGGAGATGGCTTGTTGCCCGTAGAGCGGGAGCTGCTTGGCCAGCTGCTTGACACTCATCGCGGCGCCGTCGGGGATGTGGTCGACGAACCCGGCGACGTAGCGCTCGCGGGTCGGAAGGAGGGCAAAGTCATCGCGCGTGCGGGGAAGTTGGCCCGGCGCGGAGCGTTTGCCGTACCCGGGCTTGGCCATCGGGTGCGCGGCGGAGACTGCGGGGGCTGGCAGGGCGGAGCTAAGGTGCTGGGTAGCCATGGGATCGGCTTTCTGGGTGACGATCTTGCGGTGAGACCCCGGCCTGGTGCGCCAACACCGCGTCGGGGTCATTTGATTTCTCGCACCGTAAGCAGTCGTGACGCTGCGCCGCAAGCTGTCACGATTAGTCATACTTCCTGGCCGTGGCGGGGCGGGGAGGGGGGGAAGGTTTTCCCCAACCCCCTTCTTTTCCTACCCGGTTAAAGAAGGCGCTCGAACCCCGGATCCCGCATCCCGACACCCGAGTCCCGGAACCCGAGCTTCGGGCCGGAGACCCATCTTCGTACCCCCGAAGAGTGACCCGACCGCCCCGAAGCCCGAGGCTTGAGGCTCAGGACCCGAGCTTCGGAGGGGCTACGCCTTGCCCTCGCCCAGGGCTGCCCGCAGCCAGTCGAGGCTTCCTTGCGCCAGGAGTTCGTCGGCGAGGCGGTTGCCGGTCTCGGTGACGATGCCCAGCGCGGTGACGTACCCGCCCGTGGGCTCAGCTCGTGGGACGCCGCGCTGTCAGCAGATGGTCGGCACTGTGCGTACGGTGACTGAGCGTCCAGGTTTGTCGGCTGAGTCGGCAGCTGAGGTCGGGACGGGATGGAAAATGGATCGACGCCCCCGTACTCCGCGGGCGAGCATGCGTCCCTACGCCACGCTGGCCGGAGGTTCCGTGGGATCCAGAGACGCCGACATCGACTTCACGTTCGCGGACCCGATCACCGTGCGCGCGGCTCTGGATGCACTGGCCCGGGTGGGCTGGTCCATAGATGTCTCTGCCGGGAGCGTCTCCTACATGATCAATGGCGTGGATGACATGTACGAGTGGTACAACAGCTCCTCCGGAAACACCGGCGACGTGCTGGCGCGCCTGGACGCGCCCGGCAACCTGCTCTACAGCGTGGCCGTTGACGTCGTTCATCTGGAGGCGGGGACCGGCGGGATGCTCTTGTTCATGCCTGGCCGCACTGAGGTTTCCTTCGTGCCCACCATCGATCGCCGGTGTATCCCGGCGGCGCCGGAGTTCACCGACCTCGCCTGGTACCTGAATGCTCTCGTACCCGCCTTCGTCGAAACAGGACTCGAGGGGTATGAAGCCAAGGAGACCAAGTACTGAGTCGCCTGCACTGCTGCGTGCCTGGCTACGGGTGACGCGAACGCGGCGAAACAACGGATCCGAGCTGAGACTCAATACGACATGACCCCTTCCCCGCTCTCTGACGAGGACGGGGCCGCCGGGGTGCTCGTGCGGCCGGCTGAGACGGAGGGCAAAGCGAAGGGTCCGGCTCATTGAGCCGGACCCTTCGTCCACAAGCGGTAGCGGTGGGATTTGAACCCACGGTGACGGGTTACGCCACACTCGCTTTCGAGGCGAGCTCCTTCGGCCGCTCGGACACGCTACCGAGAGAGAGCTTAGACCATCCCGGGGCGTGGACAGAAATCGGTTCTCGGGGGTGGGGCCGTAGCCGGTCGGGCGTCGGGGCCGTGCCTGGTCAGGTGGCGGGGCCGTAGCTGGTCAGAGGGGTCGGAAGAAGGCCGTCAGCTGCTCGGCGCACTCCGGCTCCAGGACGCCGGCGATGACCTCCGGGCGGTGGTTGAGGCGGCGGTCGCGGACCACGTCCCAGAGGGAGCCCGCCGCGCCGGCCTTCTCGTCGCGGGCGCCGTAGACGACCCGGGCGACGCGGGACTGGACCAGGGCGCCCGCGCACATCGTGCAGGGCTCCAGGGTGACCACCAGCGTGCAGTCGGTCAGGCGCCACTCGCCGTGGGACTCGGCCGCTCGGCGCAGGGCCAGGATCTCGGCGTGCGCGGTCGGGTCGCCGGTGGCCTCGCGCTCGTTGTGGCCGGTCGCCAGCTCGGCGCCGTCGGGGCCGAGCACGACGGCGCCGACCGGCACGTCGCCGGCCGACGCCGCCCGCGCGGCCTCGGCCAGGGCGCGGCGCATCGGGGCCTGCCAGGGGTCGCGTACGGGGTCGGGCTCGGGTACGCGTACGGGATCCGGGGCGGGCTCGGGTGAGGGGTCCGGCGGTCGAGCGGTCACTCGCGGACCCTAGCGGACGGGAGGGGAGGGGACAGGGAGAGGGAGGAAGTGGAGCGGGGCGCCGGGGAGCGCCCGGTGGGCGTCGTGGTGGCGTCCGGTGCTCCGGCCCGGCTAGCGGACCGTCTCCAGGACCTCCGCCGCTCCCACGGCCTCCGCGATCTCGGAGAGGGCGTCGGTCTGCAGGGTGAGCAGCTCCTTCTCGGACATCCCGAGGTCGGCGAGGACCCCGAGCTCACCGATCGGGCCCGCCGGTACGGCGTCCGGGTCGGGGCCGTCGTCGTCCGGGTCCGTGTCGGCCGCGGGGGCGGTCCGCTCCGGTTCGCCGTCCTCCGTGCCGTCGAGGTCGACGAGCTCCTCCAGGGCGGCGATCTCGTCCTCGGCCCCTGGTTCGCGGCCGAGCAGTTCGTCGGTGAGCAGGATCTCCCCGTAGGAGGAGCGGGCGGCGGCGGACGCGTCCGAGACGTAGATTCGGGGGTCCTCCTCACCGTCCACCCGGACGACGCCGAACCAGGCGTCCTCCTGCTCGATATAGACCAAGACCGTGTCCTCGTCCACCGAGGCCTCCCGGGCCAGGTCCGTCAGATCGGACAGGGTCTCCACATCGTCGAGCTCTGTATCGCTCGCTTCCCACCCGTCTTCGGTGCGCGCGAGCAGTGCGGCGAAGTACACCGTGACTCTCCCACTGGTCATAGGCGAATCGGTCCGACGGGAGGGCGAACGGTGATCCGTCCGTCCTGGGCCCCGCCCAATCGGCATCGTGGCAGAAACCAGCGCCGTGCGAGACCTCTTCGACCGTTGCGTCGGCCATCAGTTCCAGGAGTGCCTGGTCGGCCCTCGTCCTGACGAGCCGATCGGAGGGCCGACAGGAGGGCCGTTCGGGGGCCGTTCGGAGGGGAGTGCGCCGGTGGTACGCGGAGAGCTCAGCGGTGGGAATCGCCGGGGGAGCGTCAGGGACCGCCCGTTGTTCATCCGCCGAAGTCCCGCCGAAGTCGCGCCGGATTCCCGCCGATTCACGGCCGGTTCACCAGCGGAACGTGCGCATCCGCATCTGCTGCCGCATCCGGGCGGCCCGGGCCCGGCGCGGCTGCACCCGGTCCCGCAGCTGCTTGGCCTCATGAAGCTCACGGAGGAACTGGGCGCGTCGCCGGCGGCGGGCCGCGTCACTCTCCTGCGCGTCCTCGACGTCGCCCGCCGTGCCCGTGGCACCCGTCACGACCTCGGCGTCGCGCCCGTCGCGCGGCCCGCGCGAGGCCGGGTGGCCCCGCAGTTCCCCGTCAGCCATCGACACACCACCCCAGTGCTGGGTCCGTATGCCCCCACCTTCCCCCCGAACAGGTGGTTGATGCCAGCGCAGAGTGCCGGGCGGCGCGGTTACTGTTGACGCATGCGGATCCACGTCGTCGACCACCCGCTGGTGGCGCACAAACTCACCACGCTGCGCGACAAGCGCACCGACTCCCCGACCTTCCGGCGGCTCGCCGACGAGCTGGTCACCCTCCTCGCCTACGAGGCCACCAGGGATGTGCGTACCGGGCAGGTCGACATCGAGACCCCGGTGACGCCCACGACCGGGGTGAAGCTCTCGCACCCCCGGCCCCTGGTCGTCCCGATCCTGCGGGCCGGTCTGGGCATGCTGGACGGCATGGTGCGGCTGCTGCCGACCGCCGAAGTGGGCTTCCTCGGCATGATCCGCAACGAGGAGACGCTCCAGGCGGAGACGTACGCGACCCGGATGCCCGAGGACCTCTCCGGCCGCCAGGTCTACGTCCTGGACCCGATGCTGGCCACCGGCGGCACCCTCGTCGCGGCCATCCGCGAGCTGATCAAGCGTGGCGCCGACGATGTCACCGCCGTCGTCCTCCTCGCGGCGCCCGAGGGCGTCGAGGTGATGGAGCGCGAGCTGGCCGGGACCCCGGTCACCGTCGTCACGGCCTCCGTCGACGAGCGGCTCAACGAGCACGGCTACATCGTGCCGGGCCTCGGGGACGCGGGCGACCGGATGTACGGCACGGCCGATTAGGACCCGAGTAGGGCCCGAGTAGGACTTGAGTGGGCACGGGCAGGACCCGGCCCCGCCACCCCACCTGCCCCCTCACGACTTCGCGCCCCGCCCCGGTACCGTACGGTCTCGTCCGTACGGTGCCGGGGCGGGGCGCTACGCGTATGCCGGAGGTCGGCCGGGGCCGGCCTCGGTCAGCAGGAGGGGGACGGGGACGGGGCCGGCTTCGTCAGGGCCGTCATCGCCGCCGTGGCGTCCTTCGGGGTGCTGAACGCCTTGAACTTCGCCCCGAGGATCAGGTCCACCTCGCCCGTCTTGCGGGTGTCCGTCTTCTGTACCGTGCCCGCCAGCTGGGTGCCGAGCACCGTGAAGCTGCCGTTCTTCGCGGCCGGTGCTCCGAGCAGCACGCCCGCGCCCGGCACCTTCTTGTCGTACTCCTTCGACGCGTTGCCCACCTCGCCGATGGCGAAGCCGCGCTTCTTGAGCTCCTCGGCGGCGGCCTTGGCCAGCCCGCTGCGCGTCGTCGCGTTGTAGACGTTGACCTTGATCGCGGCCGGTTTCGGCAGCGCCTTGGCGGGGACCGCGGACGGCTTCGCGGTGGGGCAGTCCCGCGTGTGGCCGGCCGCACTGGCGCTTCTGTCGCCGCCGGTGAAGACGTCGATGAGCTGCAGAGTGCCCCAGCCGGCCAGGCCGAGGGCGACGACGGCTCCGATGCCCGCGAGGACCAGCCTGCGGCGGTGCCGGGGGCGGCGCATGCGGGGGTAGGCGTCGCCCGTGATGCGGTACTTTCCGCCCATGCCGGGGGGAGTGAGCATGCTCATGGAGGCAGCGTAATGCGACCCGGTGATGATGCGTACTAAATGATCAACGTATGGCACCCGGATGAGCGTGAAAGCACCCGAAAGCCCGAATCAGGGTCTTGAGGGGATGCGGAAAACCCGGGTGGGGTGTGTGCCGGTGGGGTGTGTGCGGGCCGTGCGGCGAGGTGCGGGCGCGCGGGTGCCGCGGGCGGTGCGTCAGCCCAGGTCGAGGACGCGCGCGTGCAGTACCTGGCGCTGTTGCAGCGCGGCGCGGACCGCCCGGTGCAGACCGTCCTCCAGGTAGAGGTCGCCCTGCCACTTCACGACGTGCGCGAACAGGTCGCCGTAGAACGTGGAGTCCTCGGCGAGGAGGGTCTCCAGGTCCAGCTGGCCCTTGGTGGTCACGAGCTGGTCCAGGCGAACCGGACGCGGCGCGACGTCCGCCCACTGGCGGGTGCTTTCCCGGCCGTGGTCGGGGTATGGCTTCCCATTTCCGATGCGCTTGAAGATCACACGGAAAGCCTACCGGTCAAGAGCCACCGGGCGCAGCCACGGAAGCTCACCACGATGCCGGTGCAAAGGCCGTATAGCGCTGGATAGGGCGGGATACCGGGACGGGGGTGGAGTGGGGTGGGGTGGGGTGGATGGGGATGGGAGGGAAGTGGGGTGGGGGGATGGAGGTGGAGGCGAGGGCGGGGTGAGGGGGTACGGGGCGTGGGGTGAGGGGGCCGGTACGGGATCCGGGTTCCGTACCGGCCCCCCACTGCTCGCGTCCGCGTCACTCACGGACTCCGGGGAGAGGTGGCCGCTACTCCGAAACCCGGCCGTGGCCCTCGCGCAGGCCGCCTCCGCTGCCTCCGCTGCCCGGTGTGCCGGAGCCCGTGTCCGGGGTGACCGGGCGGGTCAGGGAGCGCAGATCGTGCGCGTACGTTCCGACGGCGTTGGCGATCACGTCGATGTTGGTGTCGAAGTGGCCCAGGTCGATGTTGTCCAGGTCGTCGCAGGCCGCGTGGTAGCAGGGGTCGTACGCGATCCCGGCCTCGCCGCCGAACACCTCGGCCTGGGCCGCCGTCTTGATGCCCTCCGCGCCCGTGTCCGTACCGCCGGAGGGGATGCCGGCGTCGATGAACGGGCCGTAGTCCGATCGGCCGGTGAAGTCCGTGCCCTCGTGCGGCTTGCTCTTGCCGTCGAGGAACTCGTTGATGTCGCGCTCCAGTTGGGCCGAGCCTTCCGGGCCCGGGCCCGCGCCGACCTTGTCGGAGTCGTCGCCGTCGAACACGAACTGGACGCCGTTCGGCGAGGCGATCATGTCGAAGTTCAGGTAGAGCTTGATCTGCTCGCGCTGCTTCTCACTCAGGGCCGCGACGTACTTCTCCGAGCCGATCAGCCCGTTCTCCTCGGCCGACCACCAGGCGAACCGCACCTTGTTGGCCGGGTCGCTCTTCGACTTCGCCAGCTTCAGGGCGACGTCGAGCAGACCGGCGGAGCCGGAGCCGTTGTCGTTGATGCCGGGGCCCTCGGTCACCGAGTCGAGGTGGGCGCCGAGCATCACGGTCCGCGCCGCGCTGCCGCCGGGCGTCTCGGCGATGACGTTGCGGGTGGCGCGGTCCTCCTGGAGCTCGCGGATCTCGAAGGAGACCGTGACCTCGCCGTTCGCGAGGTCGGCGACGAGCTTCTCGCCCTCCTCCTGGGTGAGGCCGCCGGTCGGGATCTTCCCGGCGGCGACTTCGCCGAGCGTGCCGGAGAGCACGCCCTCGACGTTGTTGTAGATGACCGCGCCGGCCGCGCCGGCGGTGGCGGCGGCCGCCTGCTTCTCGGCGAACGAGCAGCCGCCGCGCTTGATCAGCGCGATCTTGCCGGTGAAGGTCGCGGAGGCGTAGTCGGCGGCCTCGCAGCCCGTCGTCCCGTCGACGGGCACGGCGACGAGTGCGGCCGTCAGGCCACCCTCCTTCGTCGACGGCGTGTACGTCATGGCCTTGATCGTCACGTCGCGGGGCGTCGGCGTCACCACGGCGAGCTTTTCGGCCAGCGTCTCCGTGTAGGTGAAGCGGAAGGTCTCGTACGAGACCTTGTACCCGGCCCGCTGAAGCTGCCGGTAGACGTACGCCGCCGAGGCGTCGTGACCCAGCGAACCGGCGGCGCGGTGGCCATCGGTGGAGTCGGCTATCGCCTGGAACTGCTGGAGGTGGCGGTAGGCGTCGCGCGCGGACGCCTTCCTCACCAACTCCCGTGACAGCTTTGCCGCTTCCTTCCCGGGGTCGTGCGATGCGGGGCGTCCGGGGTGCGGGGACGCGGCCAGGAGGAGCGGTGTGGCCAGGGCGGTGGCGGCCACGACAGCCATGGCTCTGCGACGTGTTGCGTGCACAGGAGTCCTTCCGGTCTGAACGGCTGAAGCCCGAGCCGCTGGTGCTCCGAGCGGCTCAGTGGCTGAACGGCTGAACGAATGTGCTGCGAAAGCTAGCGAGTGGGGTGACGCCTGTGAACCGGTGTGGCCGATTCTCATCGGTGGGGCGGGGTCGTCGGCCTGTTCCGGCGCATGGCCGTCTCACTTCCTCCGTATCGCCGTGTCACTTCTTCGGCGAGGCGCCGGGCTTCTTCGCTGCCTTGGCCGCCTTCGCCGCCGCCTTGGCCTCCTGTTTGTACGCACGCACCTCGACGAGCGACTCCGGGCCCGTGATGTCGGCGACCGACCGGTGCGATCCCGCCTCCCCGTACGAGCCCGCCGCCTCCCGCCACCCCGTCGGACGCACACCCAGCTGCTTTCCGAGCAGCGCCAGGAAGATCTGGGCCTTCTGGGCGCCGAAGCCGGGCAACGCCTTGAGGCGTTCCAGCAGGTCGTCGCCGGTCGCGGCGTCCCGCCACACCGCGCTCGCGTCGCCGTCGTACTCGGCGACCAGGAACTGGCACAGCTGCTGCACCCGCTTCGCCATGGAGCCGGGGTAGCGATGCAGGGCCGGTTTGGCGGTGAACAGTTCGGTGAAGGCGTCCGGGTCGTAGGCGGCGATCCGCCCCGCGTCCAGGTCGTCGGAGCCCATGCGTTCCGCGAGGGTGTACGGGCCGGTGAACGCCCACTCCATCGGTACCTGTTGGTCCAGCAGCATGCCGACCAGGGCGGCCAGCGGACTGCGGCCGAGGAGCTCGTCGGCCTCCGGATTCTGGGCGATCCGCAGGGTGGTGTCCTTGCCTTGGCCTGCGCCGCTCTTGCTGCCGCTGTCGCTCGTGGTCATGCTGCCGATCATCGCGAGCACGGCGCACGGCGGCGACCGGGACTGCGCCGATGGCCCCATCCCTGTCGGCCGAAGGGAGTAAGGAGAGGGAAGGGGGAGGGGTAAGGAGCGGAAGGCCTTCCGGTGGGGCAAAGCGGCTGACATCGTCCCGCTGCCCGACTACCTGGGCCTGGACAACGTGTCCAAGGCCTGGCTGATGCCCGGGATCACGGTCGGTACAACGGACGGCAATCTCACAGCGGCTCTCAACGGTGTGACGGATCAGCACAACACCGAGTGGTATATCGCGATGCGCCAGTTCTGCGGTGCCATCTGGGGCACCAGCGACTGGGGCAAGAAGCGGAAATGGCTGGCGGGAAATCCCGATCCTTCCAGGTCCACCCGGAACCTCGGGCTCGAATTCACCGACCCGGTGGGCACGTCGTGGAGCCGCGGGGGCTCCGCGCCGCACGATGCGAACAAGGTGATGGTCACGCTCAGGCCGGTACCAGGGGGCCATTCGCCCTATGTTGTACTGACGTCGATGCCCTCCGACCTCCCTCCGCCTCCTCAGTTCGCCTGGTCGAACCATGCCTGACCGATGCCTCCCCTGACCGACAGACCGGGAGAAGCCACATGACCGTGGTGGACAAAGAGACCTGGCAGACAGCCGTGTACGAGCTGTTCGGCGGCAGTGCGTTCGCCTCGGTGGGTCCGCGCGAGAAGGGAGAGGGGGACTGGCGCAGAGGTGCCGTTGACGTCATGAGGCTGAGGACTCGAGACCCGCGGGGATGGTGGAGCGTCAACAATGCCCCAGATGGTGACGTGCACACGCTCTGCGGTCCCGACCGCCCCTTTCTCCCTCCCCGCTCCGCGGACTTCGACGCGGTGCACAAGGTTTCGACGCGGGGAGCGGCCCAGGTTCTGGTCACGCTGCAGGGGGACTGGTTCCTCACTGCCGGGATTCCCGAGTTCGACGAGCGCGAACCGGAGTTGAAGCGGCATGCTGGAATGATCCTCGACCGCTTCGGCCATGATGCGCTCTGCTATACGAACGCTTCCGCGGCCAGGGACGATCCGAACGGTGACATGTTCAATAGAGAAGCCGCCTACGAGGGCTTCACGGACTACGCACTGGACTGCGGAGTGATTGTGGTCTCACCGACCGAGGTCGGCGTTTTCTGGGGTTTCGTCATTGACTGAGAGAGGGTGCTGCGACCAATCGTTCCTCGACCTACCCTGACCGGGAAACCGCGCACAGGTGCACCCAGCAGGTCATTACCTGGAATGAGCAGAGGATTCACCGCTGGCTGGCCCAGGGCACGCGGGTACGCCTGACCATCGAATCGGCGTGGCCTTCCCGGCCCGAGCCGGTGGGACGGGTTCTGCTGCAGTCATGAAACCGTTCGAATTTGATCGCCGTTACGGCGAGTTGGATCAGGTTGTCAGCGCCGCATGGGGCAGAACGCGGAGGACGTGAACGAGGACGGGCGCGGAGGCACGCGCGCGCCGAGCCACGCGCTGCAAGCCTGTCTGCGCCACACGTGGCACACCCGCCCGTGGGCCCTGGCCATCGCTGAACAGCAGCTTCGTGAGTACGCCAGCTTCCCGCCCGGTCGGCTCCGCCTCCGCCTGGGTGAGTTCTATCCCGTACCGGACGTCGGCCTGCCCGAGACGCGTACGCAGGACTGGCTGCTCCAGCTTGCGGACCAGGTGAGGCACAGCGTCGACTCCGGCCAGGTGCCCGTGCCGTCGGTGCCTCGGACGCACTGGGAGTGGCAGGCCCGCTTCCCAGAACTCGCCCAGTTCCTCGCAGGATGGTTCTCGCAGGACATGGTGGACGAGTTCCCCGACCATGAGGCGGCCGTGAGCCACTACGAGGCCACCACGGACCGGGCCCTCGTCGCTCGCCTGGTCGGAGAGGTCGCCGAACTTCTTGCCCTGGATCTAGAGGAGACCGACTACGTCCTCGGGCTGGCCGAGCTCGGCCTGGAAGTGGACCCGCCCGCACCTCTCTCGGCGGGCGCCTGGCTCGAAGCCGTCATGGGCCGGCTCGGTCGGCCCCGTCCGAAGTACGGTCCGAGCCTGACCGGTGAGTAGAAGGGCGGCCGGGCAGGGGGGAGAAGGCCGCCGGCCCGGCCGCCCTACCCGTCCAGCCGGTCCGCAAGCAGGCGCAGGTAGCGGGCCTCGGGTTCGCTGAGAGTGGCGTCGGCGGCCGCGCGGTAGGCGGTACGGGCGGCGGCCGGCTCCCCGGCGCGCTCCAGGAGATGGCCGCGTACGGCGTCGAGCCGGTAGTGCCGGTGCTCCGCCGCCCCCGCCAGTGCGTCGACCTCCGCCAGCCCCGCCCGGGGGCCGTGCACCATGGCCACGGCGACCGCCCGGCCCAGCGCGGCGGCCGGGTCGGGGGAGCGCCGCACGAGGAGGTCGTACAGGGCGAGGATCTGCGGCCAGTCGGTGTCCTCGGCGCGCTCGGCCTCGTCGTGGAGGGCGGCGATGGCGGCCTGGAGCTGGTAGTCGCCGGCCGGCCCCTGGGCGAGCGCCTCCTCGGCCAGCGCGGTGCCCTCGGCGATCGCCGTACGGTCCCAGAGGGCCCGGTCCTGTTCGTCGAGGGGGATCAGCTCACCGCCCGGGCCGTTGCGCGCCGGGGTGCGTGCCTCGGTGAGGACCATCAGCGCCAGCAGCCCGGTGACCCGGCCCTCGTGAGGGAGCAGTCTGCGGACGGCGCGGGTCAGCCGGATCGCCTCACGCGCCAGGTCCGTGCGGTGGAGGTCGGGGCCCGCGGTGGCGGTGTAGCCCTCGTTGAAGACCAGGTAGAGGACCTGGAGCACGGCGGCGAGCCGCTGGTCGCGGTCCTGGGCGTCCGGCTGCCGGAACCGCGTGCCGCGCACCGTCCGCTTGGCCCGGCTGATCCGCTGGGCCATCGTCGCCTCCGGCACCAGATGGGCGCGGGCGATCTCCGCCGTGGTGAGGCCGCCGACCGCGCGGAGGGTCAGCGCGATCTGGGCGGCGGGGGAGAGCGCGGGGTGGCAGCAGAGGAAGAGCAGGGTGAGCGTGTCGTCCTCGGAGGGGGCCCGGTCGAGACCGGAGGGCTCTTCCCCGGGCGGCGGCGCGACGAACGCGTCCGTCGGGGTGAGGGCCGCCGCCGTCTCCTCGCGCCGCCGCCGGGCCTCGTCGCTGCGCAGCCGGTCGGTGAGGCGGCGGGAGGCGACCCGGATCAGCCAGCCGCGCGGGTTGTCGGGAACCCCGTCCCGCGGCCACTGTTCGGCGGCGGCGATCAGGGCCTCCTGGGCGGAGTCCTCGGCCGGGTCGAAGTGCCCGTACCGGCGCACCAGCGCGCCGAGGACCTGCGGCGCGTGACGGCGCAGCAGGTCCTCGATGTCGTCGGTCGCTCGGCCCACCTGGACCTTTCGGCTCGGTCAGTCGTCGAGCCCGCCGTCGACGGGCCGGATGAGGACCGGGTAGTCGGGCGCCCCGGCCGGCTGCGGACAGCGTGCCACGCGGGCGGCGATCTCGGTCACCCTTTCCAGGCTCTCGCAGTCGAGGATCCAGAACCCGGCGAGCAGCTCCTTGGTCTCGCTGTACGGCCCGTCCGAGACCACCGGACGGCCCTCGCCGTCGAGGCTGACGGCCCGGCCGGACGCGGGATCCCGCAGACCGTAGCCGGTGACCAGCTCGCCCGACTCGGAGAGGTCGTCGTTGATGCTGCCCATGTGGGCGAACATCGCCTGCATGGCCTTCTCGTCCCAGGCGGGGCTGTCGGCGCTCCCCTTGCCGCTCTGCGCGTCGTAGTCCGCCTGGCTGCCCTGGACCATCACCAGATACTTCATGACCGTCGCCTCCTGGTCGCTCGTTCGCTCCGTGGTCTTTCTTCCTCTTGCACAGGGGACGTCGGGGCCGACGGGGGCTTCTCGACACCACGCGCGAAGTTTTTTCGGATTCACCCGCTGGAGGGGCGTTCACCCGGCGGGGTGGGCGGAACGGGGTGTTCAGTAAAGTTCGGCTGCGTTGCCCTGTTCTCCGACTTCACCTCACTCCGCCGCTGAACGAGGTCCCTCCCGTGCCACCCGTCCCGTCGCCATCCCCCTCCCCCCTGCACCCGGTCTCCGTCATCGGGATCGGCGCGGACGGCTGGTCCGGGCTGTCCGGGACGGCACGGGAGGCGCTGCGCGGGGCGGAGGTGCTGATCGGCGGGGCGCGCCAGCTGGATCTGCTCCCGCCGGAGTGCGCCGGCGTACGGGTGGGCTGGCCGTCACCGCTGCGGCCGGCCGTCCCCCGGCTGCTCGCCGAGCACGGGGAGCGCCGGATCGCGGTGCTGGCCAGCGGGGACCCGATGTTCTACGGGATCGGGCGGGCGCTCGTGGAGGAGCTGGGGCCTCAGGGGCTGCGCGTGCTGCCGCACCCGTCCTCTGTCTCGTACGCCTGCGCGCGGCTCGGCTGGCCGGTGGAGGACACGGAGGTCGTGACGCTGGTGGGCCGCCCGGCGGCGCGCCTAGCCGCCTCCCTGTACGAGGGCCGGCGGCTGCTCGTCCTGAGCGCGGACGCGACCACCCCGGCCACGGTCGCCGCCCTCCTCACGGACCACGGCTTCGGCCCGAGCCGGCTGCGGGTGCTGGAGCAGCTGGGCGGCGAGAGCGAAGAGCACGTCGACGGCATCGCGCAGGCGTGGGCGCACGAGCCCGGGGACCCGCTGAACGTGATCGCGATCGAGTGCCGGGCGTCGGCGGAGGCGCTGCGGCTCGGCACGGTGCCGGGTCTGCCGGACGAGGCGTACGAGCACGACGGCCAGCTCACGAAGCGGCACATCCGGGCCGCCACACTGGGCGCGCTGGCCCCCGCGCCCGGGGAGTTGCTCTGGGACGTCGGCGGCGGATCGGGCTCGATCGCGATCGAGTGGCTGCGCGCGCACCCGTCCTGCCGGGCGGTGAGCGTGGAGCGGGACCCGGTGCGGGCCGAGCGGATCACCCGTAACGCGGAACGCCTCGGCGTCCCCGGCCTGCGGGTCGTCACCGGCCCGGCCCCGCTGTCCCTGGCCGAACTACCCGCCCCCGACGCGGTGTTCATCGGCGGCGGCCTGACCGCGCCGGGCCTGCTGGACGCGTGCTGGGAGGCGCTGCGCCCGGGGGGACGGCTGGTCGCGAACACGGTGACGCTGGAGTCGGAGGCGCTGCTGGCCGAACGGCACAAGGCGTACGGCGGCGAGTTGGTGCGCCTCGCGGTCGCGCACGCCGTCCCGGTCGGCGGGTTCACGGGGTGGCGCCAGGCGATGCCGGTGACGCAGTGGTCGGTGACCAAACCCCAGACCTCAGAAGTGAGTTCGCACATGGGAGACAGAACATGACCGTGTACTTCATCGGCGCGGGCCCCGGCGCGGCCGACCTGATCACGGTGCGCGGCGCCCGGATCCTCGCCGCCAGCCCGGTCTGCCTGTACGCGGGCAGCCTGGTCCCGGTGGAGCTGCTGGCCGAGTGCCCGCAGGGCGCCCGCCTGGTGGACACGGCGAACCTGGACATCGAGCAGATCACGGCAGAGCTCGTACGGGCCCACGCGGACGGCCATGACGTGGCGCGGCTGCACTCGGGCGACCCGTCGGTGTTCAGCGCGGTGAACGAGCAGATGAAGCGCCTGGACGAGGCGCACGTCCCGTACGAAGTGGTCCCCGGCGTCCCCGCGTTCGCGGCGGCGGCCGCGGCCCTGAAGCGCGAGCTGACGGTTCCGACGGTCGGCCAGACGGTGATCCTGACCCGCATCGCGCAGCGCGCCACGGCGATGCCGGACGGCGAGGACCTGGCGACCCTGGGCCGCAGCGGCGCGCTGATCGTGCTGCACCTGGCGGCGCGGTACGTGGACCGCGTGGTCGACGAACTGCTCCCGCACTACGGGGCGGACTGCCCGGCTGCGGTGGTGGCGATGGCCTCCCGCCCGGACGAGATCATCCTGCGGGGCTCCCTGGACTCGATCGCCGAGCAGGTGAAGGCGGCCGGGGTGATCCGGACGGCGGTCATCATGGTGGGCCGGACGCTGGGCGCGGAGCAGTTCAGGGACAGTCACCTGTACTCACCCGAGCGGGACCGGCACGTCTGCTGAGGGGGTCACCGCCGGTGCGTTCGCCCGGACGGTCAGGCGGAGCGCAGGACCGCCGCTTCGGCCGGCTCCGGGATGCCCGTGGGCGGCGGGCTGCGTACTGCCGAGCGAGGCAGGGCGCGTACGGGTGAAAGCGGTGAGACTGCTACGGCGGTTGCGACGGGCAGGCCAAGCTGTGGGCCGTGACTTCGTCCTCATCCCTCCCCGGATGAACCGCTGGGGGACCTCGCCGGTCGTAGCGTCGCGGAGCTGGGCGCCGGAGCCGGCCGCCAGGCTGCCCATGTGGCAACCGTGTTGAAGGCGGTGTGCGTCATCGCGATCGACAGCTCCGCCGCTCAGCACAGCCGTGGCCGTGATCTCCACGAAGGTGTGCCCGGCCTGGACTTCGTCCACGATGACGCCGCCGCTTACCTTCAGGGCCACCCGTGCATCCTCGATGCCGCCGGGAGGACAACCTCCTGTCTCGCGACAGGATCACTCTTCGCCGAAAAGGGCAGCGGGGAGTGAGGCCGGGCCCGGCACAATGACCGGATGATCGGCAACCGGATCACTTACCGCAAGGCGGACGGCGTCCGCATACCCGGAACCTGGCGGCACGCATTCATCTGCAACGGTGGAACGTTCTTCCTGACGGACCTCATCATCTACGCCGACGGACTCGTCGACTGCTGGGGCCTGGTCACCGTCGACGAGTTCGAGCAGAAGTTGCGCTCCGGCTGGGTGGCCACTGACCTCCCGGAAGGCGCTGAGGCCTCAGCCCACGACCTGGCCTCATGGAAGTTCAGTGAGCCACACACATGGCTCACCCCCGAGTTGTTGCTCGCCGAGGTGCGGGACACCGTCGACCAGCTGAACCGTCGCCCCGATTCGACCGCCCGGTGCCTGGCAGCCGTCGATGTGTTCCTCGCCGACCGGACCGAGGAGAATCGCGCCACCGCTCGGGCCGCCTATCTCGCCATCCCCGAGACCCAGCGCCGGTACGCGCTCGGCGACATGGACCGTAAGGACTGGCCGCTTCAGGTGTTGGTGGTCGGGGTGGGCGGCAGGCCGGACAACTGGTCCGACGAGCCGGTCTCGGCGAAAGCGTACGAGGATTCCCTCGCCTACTTTGCGGAGCGTGCCCGGCTCATCGCCGAACGACCCTTGCGGATTCCTGCGGACGGCCCCGCGACGCCGCACGCACCGGCGATCCATCTGGCCCATTCATTCCCGCGGCAGCAAATCGACGACCCGGGCAGGGTGGGTCTGCGCAATGACTACCCCGCGCCCATCGACATCGACGGCATCACCTACTCGTCCGTCTCCCAGGCGTATTGGGCCCTGTCAGTCACCGAGTCCACGACGCGAGCCGCCATCGCAGTTGCGGATACCTCACACGCCGCCCGCAAACTGGCTGCCGACGCAACCCGGCGTGAGGGCTGGGAACACGCCCGTACCGCCGTCATGACCACACTGCTGCGTATCAAGTACACGCACCACCCCGACCTGGCAGAGATCCTTCTCGCAACCAACGACGCCACCCTCGTCTACGACGACGTCGACTCCGGCTTCTGGGGTGACAACGCCGGCCGCGGCCGCAACTGGACAGGTCGTCTCCTCGAACTCGTTCGCTCTGAACTGCACGCGCAGCGGGCCGGAATCAGGTAGCGGGATGGTGCTGCGACGTCTACAGGTTCCAGCCGGCCGACCCGAGCCGGATCTCCAGCGGCCCGGGACGGGCGATGCTCGGCGTAGAGGGACAGGCCGGTTGGCGGGTGCGACGGTGTAGGCCGCCCGTGGCTCAGAGTTCCGGGCCGGTCGGCGATTCGTACGTCCAGACGTTGCCGACGTTGCGGCCGTCCCGGCGCATCACCGTGCCGAGGAGGGCAGTGAGGTCGTCTTCGACCTCGGCCAGCAGGTCAGCGCCGAAGACGCACAGAGATTCCTCCCACGGGTGCCAGAACGTGCCCATGCGCAGGTCGCGAGTGAGGAGCTTGTAGTAATCGCCCTCCCAGCAAGCGGCGCCAGGCCAAGTCGGCCGGCCGGTCCCGCCGACGCGGACCGGGTCGAAGCGGTAGCCCTGGTGCCACCAGCTGACCGAGTAGAGCTGCTCGCCGGGGCGGACGCGAGCGCGCAGTCCGCGTTCAACGATGTCCTGGAGACGCGCGACTCGGTGGTTGTCCGGAAGGTCCCGCCGCAGTCCGTATGTGTGGCGGGTGTCGGTGACGTCCCCAACGTGCCAGGTGACGGAGTGCGGAGGCTCCTCGATGGCCGGGTAGGAGGTGGTACTGGGCTTGAAGGCGAACCTGGCTTCGAATGCGGCACACAGCGAATCGTGATCCCGGTCGTCGAACAGCATGGACACCGGGCGGGTGATGGCGGGTGGCGGACTCGCTGGCGTCCAGGCGTAATCGCGTACGGTCCACACCGCGCGGAAGCCGACGGCGAGGAGAGCGTCCAGGAGTGGTCCGGTCGGCGCCTCGGCGGTGAAATAGCGCCGCTCCGGCGCTGGGCCGGTTCCCGAGTGGAGGCCGCGGCTGTTGCGGGCCCACTGGACCCAATGGGGCAGGAACTCTACGTGTGGCCCGGTCATGCCCCGCACGGCAGCGAACTCCGTAGCGCCCACAGCCTCTGCCCAACCTGCGCCGACGAGCCGGGTCTCCGCCTCAAGCAGCTGGACATTCAGCGCCCAGTTCAGCAAGTTCCCGTGGTCCTCGCGGATGTCCGCCAAACCCCGCGGGTGCGGACCGCGGGGCTCGGCCAGACGGTCCAGCTCCCGCAGCCGGTGGTAGCGATAGCCCAGTCTCCGTACGCGTAGGCCCCTCGCCGGTTCAATCGAGCCCGCTATGTGGTCGAGCTCGGCTATGAGAAGCGTCCGCTCCGGCCCGACGGCCGTGAAGCCGGCGTTACGCAGCGGCTCGTCCATGGGGATCGGGTCGTGGCTGTACGCCCGCCACTCGGCCGGCTCGCATCGAGTAGCGAATGCCTCCTGCTGCCGACGGATCAGCCCGGTCACTTCCGTCGGGTCGGTTCCCCTGACCAGGGGGGAGTGCCGAACCGTGCCGTGCGTGCCGTAGTGGGCCCGAATCACCGGGCCGTCCCGCTTCACGACGGCTCCCACCGGCGCCCGCTCGGAGACGTGTCCCCGTACCTGCTCGTCGTACGCCGCCAGCAGCGCGCCCACCCCATCCGTCACGTCCTCAGCCGGGCACACCTCTGTCCACGGCCATGGCGATTATCGGGACGCTCCCCGACGTCGGCCACTCGATAACGGCCGTCCTGAGGAGCTGATGCGTGAGACAGCGAGACGACCAAACCGCTCAGACAAGCGGACCGTCCACGTCGAGGAACAACAGCGGTCGGTTCACTGTTTCCCCCGGATCTCGCTGCCTGTGGAGTGCCCCGGTCAGCGTAGCTTCGGGATGGCCTGGGCGCCGGGCCGGCCTGAGTGATGACCATGATGGGGAGCGTGTGATCACGCCATCGCCCTGTCGGCCCGGGAGATGTGGTGGTTGCCCGGCGGACAATGGCGTCGTGACTTTGACGATGTGGGTCGACGAATGGCAGATGCAGTGCTGTGGAGCGAACTTCGCGTCCGGGGGCCTTGTTTCGTGGTCACTCGAGGAGGCCGATCCGGAGGACTACGTCGACGTCGTCGGTGGCGAACGTGCGGAGGGGATCGACTTCCACGAGGAGCATCACGGCCAGGAGGAGCTTGCCCCCACGTCGCTGGAGGTGCTCTCGATCACTGAGGTGCACTGCCGTTACGCGGTGCCTCCGGGTGCCACGGACCGGGTGAACCATCCCGTTCCGGGCACGGCCGTGCTGATTCCGGTCGACCGGGCGTCCGGTTGGGCAAAGGCCCAGCCGGGCGTCGACTTCGCGGGCTACCTGGTGACTGCCCGACGTGTCACAGCTCCGGCAGAAGGCAGGGGCGCTGGCGGTTGATGAGGGAGGCTGCGGGGTCGGCTCTGGCAGGTCTTCCGTTGGCGATCGTCGTAGCACTCCGAAGCACACCTGACCTGGGCACTCATCACTCTCATGACAAGGCGACTGACAAGAACAGGTGCCCGTCGCGACTGGTCGAAGAAGCCCACCACCAGCAGGTGAGCGTCACAAGGACCGCCATAACCTGAGCTGCTGCAATCAGACCGTGGCGATACGCGGCCGATGATCTGTCAGCCACGCCTCGGCGTAAGCAACGGCGTCAGCCAGGCCGAATAGTCGGGCCTTCGCACCGCCAACTCGTCCCCTTGTCAACGAGCTTTCCCTCTCGAAGCCCGCACCCAGCTCATCAAAGCGGTCGTCGGAAATCGCAGTGTCGCGCACCGTGCTCCAACGGCGGCCCTGCGCGGTCATGACTGCGAAGGAGTTGTCGACCTGCGACGCAGGAACTCGGTATTCGGCAAGATGAAACGCCGTGCAAGATGCGAAGTCGGTGCCCAGGAGAAGAACCCGTGCCCCCGCCTCTTCAAGCCGAGCGAGAGGGCTACGTTCGCCGAGCCGACAGTCGAGTGCATGGCCCTCCACGATCTTGGCAGCGCGCGGACCCACGGCCGCGAAGGACGTCTGCGGATGGCAGCTGCGGACGGCGCCCGGCCAGGTTCGGGCAGCCTCCGGGATGACACCGACACCGAGAGAGGGCGTGGTACGTGCGTCGAAGGGCGGCATTGCGGCACGTATATCCGCCCACCATGACTCGGGAACGGGCCGGTTTCCCCAGTACGCCGGATCCGAATTGTTCCCGGAGTGCGTCGGTACTACCAAGGTCCCATCGTCGCCAAGGGCATCGAGCAGCGCCATAACGACAACCTCGGGACCGCCGCACACCCAGCCAAGCGAGCTGAGTGAAGAGTGCACCAGGAGCGTTTCACCAGGGTTCAGACCAAGAACGCGCAGGTCCGAGGCGAGCGAATCACGCGTACACATCGGGCCAGTCGAAGCCGTGAGAGACATAACCGGTCAGTGTCCAGGCCTCACGGCCCCCGCACCACCGAGTTTCCATGTTGCAGCCGCACCAGACCTCACTCCTCGGCTTACACCCCGCCCGGACCGATCACATGAGGGTCGTCGGTTGCCAAACACTCACTAAGTCGTACGGTCCGGTGGGGTGTTCCCGTGGACATGGGTGTGCCCGGGGGCCGGCGTGCGGCTCCCGGGCACTCGTGCGCGTGATTTCTCGCGTCAGCCCTTGATCTCGATCTCGCCGTTCGTCGTAGACGTGTCCGGGGTTGCCGTCGGCGCCGGGACCGTCGTCGTGCGGTTCTTCAGGTTCTCCAGGAGGGACGCGAGGTCCACGCCCGTCGTCGAGCTGAGCAGTTCCATGCCCTGCGAGACGTTGTCGGTGACCGTGCGGGCCAGCTGGCTCGCGCCGTCCGTGGAGATGACCGTCATCTTGTCGATGGCGCTCAGCGGCTCCGAGGCCTTCGCGACGACGCTCGGGAGGACCTCGACCAGCATCTGGAGGACGGCCGCGTCGCCGTACCGCGCGAACGCGTCGGCCTTCTTCTGCATGGCCTCGGCCTCGGCCGCGCCCTTGGCGGCGATCGCCGCGGCGTCCGCCTCACCCTCGATGCGGACTGCGTCGGCCAGCGCCGAACGGTGCAGCTTCTCGCCCTGACCGGTCAGGCGCGAGCGCTCCGCGTCGGCCTCGGCCTCCTTGACCTGGGCGATGCGGCGGGCCTCCGCCTCCTGCTCGGCCTGGTAGCGGGCGGCGTCGGCGGGCTTACGGACCTTCGTGTCCAGCTCGCGGTCGGTCAGCGCGGCCTGGCGCTCGGCGACCTTCTCCTGCTCGGCGAGGACTTCCTGCTGGCGGGCGGCCTCGGCGAGCGGGCCCGCGGCGTTGGCCTTGGCGGCCGCGGCTTCCGTCTCGGCCTTGATCTCGGCCTGCTTCAGGTAGTACGTCCGCTCGGCGATGGCGATCTCCTCGGCCGCCTTCAGCCGGGCCTGCTCCGAGGCCCGCTTCGCGATGGCCTCGGCGATGTCCGCCTCCTGCTTGGCGCGGGCGGCCTCCGGGCGGCCGAGGTCCTCCAGGTAGGAGCCCTCGGTGGTGATGTCCTGGATCTGGAAGGCGTCCAGGATCAGGCCCTGGCCGGAGAGGCTGGCCTCGGCCTCCTCCGCGACCTGCCCGGCGAACGCGGCCCGGTCCCGGATGATGTCCTCGACCGACATCCGGCCGACGATCGCGCGCAGCGCGCCGGACAGCACTTCCTGGGTGAAGCCGACGATGCCGTCCTGCTGCTGGAGGAAGCGCTGGGCCGCGGCGCGGATCGCTTCCTCGCTGCCGCCGACCTTGACGATCGCGACGCCTTCGAGGTTCGACTTGACGCCGCGCAGGGTCACCGCGCCGCGCACCGCGATCGGGATGTGCCGGCTGGACAGGTCCAGGGTGAACTTCTGCTGGACGAACGGCACGACGAAGACGCCGCCGCCCACGACGACCTTCTGGCCGCTGTTGTCGATGCTGGTGCGCCCGGTGACCGGATCCGTCGACTTCTTGCCGCGGCGGCCGGTGATGATGAACGCCTCGCTGGGCCCGGCCACCTTGTAACGCGTGATGACGACGAGGCCGAGCAGAACGAGGAGTACGACGATGCCGATGACGGCGATGACTACTGGGCTCATGGAGTTTGTCCCCCCTGCCTCCCGTGGGGGACGGCAGATCGTTGTGGAGCGGGCGGTGCTGTGGAGTTGATCGCGGTGCGGTGGTGTCGATCGCCGAAGGTGGGCGTGTGTCCGGCGGGCCGGGCAGGTGGTCGCGTGGTCAGCGCTCCACCGGGCGTACCGCGACCGATGTGGTCGACAGTGCCTCTTCCACCCAGATCTCGGCCCCGCGCGGGACGGGCGCGGCCGATTTGGCCGCGTACTTCACCGGCTGGCCGCCCAGACTCAGCAGCACCTCGCCGTAGCCCCCGGCCGGGATGGCCGTCACCACGGAACCCGAGGTGCCCACCAGGTCGGAGTCGCGCGGCGTGGCATGCGTCTGGTCGCGCATCAGGGCCTGGCTGAGTTTCCAGGTCAGCCAGGCAGCCACCAGGCCGGCGGCGACGCCGACGACGGTGGCGACGAGCGTCCCCGCGCTCGTCGCACCGAGCACGATCGCTCCGCCGAAGCCGAGCATCGAGAGGAAGCCGGCGATCACGGGAAGCGAGAGCAGCCCGTCGAAGATGCCGTCCACCACGCCGTCGAAGAGTCCTTCGAGGACCCCGTCGAAGATCAGGGAGAGGGCCAGCAGGACGATTCCCGCCAGGCCGAGACCGAGAAAGAAGGTCACGCGATCACTCCCCCACCTGTCGACTTCCCCCGAGCGTTTTTCGTCGATCTGGCTGGATGATCCCATACAGCCCTGGCTCCGGTCACTGCCGGGATCCGGCAATCTTTACGCGTTTTTGATGCCGGACAGGCGGTCCGTGAGCGTGGTCAGCGACTGGAACGTCGCTCCGAGCAGCGCCACGTGCTTCCAGCGCAGGACGCCGTCCGGGCCGATGAGGAAGACCGCCCGCCGCACCCCGATGCCCGGCGCGGCGACCCCGTACGCCTTGGCGATCTCCCGGCCCTCGTCGGCGAGCAGCGGCATGCGCAGGTCGAAGGCGCGGGCGAAGGACTCGTGGCTGTCCACACCCTGTGGACTGATTCCCCAGACGTCCGCGTCGAGGCCCTCGAAGGCCTCCATGCCCGAGGAGTACGAGCAGAGCTGCTTCGTGCAGACGCTGGTGTTGTCGCCCGGGTAGAACGCCAGCACCACGGATCGGCCACGGGCGGTGGAGAGGCGGTAGTCGCCGCGTTCGAAGGCGTCGCCCGACAGGACTCCGCCCGGGAGGGTGAAGTCGGGTGCCTCGGCGTTGAGTCGGGGTCCTGATGCCATGAGGGAAGGCTCCTTCGGTGGGTGGTACACGGACGCTCCGTGAGCGTGACCGTACAGGGCGGCACTTTCCGTTCCCGTCGCGTCGTTGATCCGTCGAGCCGTCCGTCGGTCCCTGCCGCCCATCCGGAGCGGCCTCGGCGCCGAATACGGGGAGAGGGGGTACTGCGCCCCGCTCCCGGACCTGGAGGTACGCGTGGCCCAACGACCGCCGTCGGCAGCGGTTCTCGTCCTGCACGGGGGACGCGAGACCGGTACGGAACCCCCGCCGCCGGGTCTGCTCAATCTGCCCGGCACCCGGATGCGCCCCTTCGTCCGGGCCGTCGGCCGGGCCACCCGCGCCGCCGGCGAGGACGTCCTGGTCAGGCAGGTGCGGTACGCCCACCGGGGCTGGAACGGCACCCGCGCGGACCCCCTCGGCGACACCGTGGCCGCCCTCGACGCGCTGCTGGAGGAGGTGGGCGGCGAGCTGCCCGTGGTGCTCCTGGGGCACTCCATGGGGGCGCGCGCCGCCCTGGGCGCCGCCGGGCACCCCCTCGTGCGAGGCGTCGTCGGGCTCGCGCCCTGGTGTCCGCCGGGGGACCCGGTCACCCAGCTCGCCGGCCGTGACATCGTCCTCGTCCACAGCAACCGGGACCGGATGACCAGCCCCCAGGCCACCCAGTCCCTCACCGCCCGGGCCCGTCGCGCCGGCGCCCGTACGTGCATGATCACCGTTCGGGGCGGCGACCACGCCATGCTCCGCCGGGCCGCCGACTGGCATCGGCTCACCACCGGGCTGGTCACCGGACTGCTGGGTTCCGGCAGTCTGCCCGGTCCGGTCGCCGAAGCCCTCGCCCTGCCGCCCACGGCCGAGGCCACCGAGGGCACCCTCGATCTGGATCTCGACCTCGGCCCGCTCCGGGCCCGGTCGTCGTCCGCCCGCACGGCAGTGCCGGACGCCCCCTAGGGGGCGTCGCGCGCGCTCAAGCCGCCTACTGGGGGTCGCGGTTGAACTGTGCCGTCGACCAGCGGTAGCCGAGGAGCGTGAGGCCGAGGCACCAGGCAAGGGCGATCCACCAGTTGTTGCCGATCTCGGTGCCGAGAAGGAGCCCGCGCAGCGTCTCGATGGCGGGCGTGAACGGCTGGTACTCGGCGATCGGCCGGAACCAGCCGGGCATGGTGTCGGCAGGGATGAAGGCGCTGGAGATGAGCGGCAGGAGGATCAGCGGCATGGCCATGTTGCCGGCCGCCTCGGGGTTCGGACTGGCCGCGCCCATCCCGACCGCGATCCAGGTGAGTGCCAGGGCGAACAGCGTGATCAGCCCGAACGCCGCGATCCACTCCAGTGCCGTGGCGTCCGTGGACCGGAAGCCCATCGCCACGCCGACGGCGCCGACGAGGACCACGCTCATCACGCACTGCAGTACGCCGCCGACGACATGCCCGACGAGCAGGGAGCCCCGGTAGATCGCCATGCTGCGGAAGCGGGCGGTGAGGCCCTGGGTCATGTCCGAGCAGACGGACACCGCGGCCCCGATCACGGTGCTGCCGACGGTCATCAGCATCAGGCCGGGGACGATATAGGCGATGTACGCGGAGCGGTCCGCGCCGCCACCACCGATCCCGGCGCTCATCACGTCGCCGAAGATGTAGACGAACAGCAGCAGCATCATGATCGGCGTGAGCAGCAGGTTCAGGGTCCCGGACGGGTACCGCCACGCGTGCAGCAGGTTGCGGCGCAGCATGGTGTTCGAGTCGCGTACGACATCGGAGAGAGGGCTCATCCGACGGTCTCCTTGAGCTGGTCGGGGATGGTGGCGGGACCGGTGAGGGCGAAGAACACGTCGTCCAGGTCGGGGGTGTGCACGGTCAGCTCGTCGGCCTCGATACCGGCCGAGTCCAGCCGGTCGAGGAGGGAGCGCAGCGCGCGCTGGCTGCCGTCGCTGGGGATCTGCAGCGAAAGCGCCTCGTCGTCCGCGGCGACGTCGCGCAGTGCGACGACGGCGCTCCGGTACGCGGACGGGTCGGTGAAGCGGAGTCGGACGTGGCCGCCTGGGACGATCCGCTTGAGCTCCTCGGCCGTGCCCTCGGCGACGATCTTGCCGTCGTTCAACACGGCGATGCGGTCGGCGAGTTCGTCGGCCTCCTCCAGGTACTGGGTGGTGAGGAAGACGGTGACGCCGCCCGTGACCAGCTCGCGGATGATCTGCCACATGTTGTGGCGGCTGCGCGGGTCGAGGCCGGTGGTCGGCTCGTCGAGGAAGATGATCCGGGGGGCGCCGACCAGCGTCATGGCGATGTCCAGGCGCCGCTTCATGCCGCCGGAGTAGCTGTGGGCGGGCTTTTTGGCCGCGTCCACCAGGTCGAAGCGCTCCAGGAGTTCGGCGGCGACCCGCCGCCCCTCGCGCTTGGACAGGTGGTGCAGGTCCGCCATGAGGAGCATGTTCTCCTCGCCGGTGATCAGCCCGTCCACGGCCGAGAACTGGCCGGTGACCCCGATCGCCGCCCGCACCCCGGCGGGTGCCTCGGCGAGGTCGTGGCCCGCGACCTGGGCCTGCCCGCCGTCGGCGGCGATGAGCGTGGACAGGATCTTCACGACGGTGGTCTTGCCGGCACCGTTCGGGCCGAGCAGCGCGAATACGGACCCGGTCGGGATGCGCAGATCGATCCCGTCGAGGACGGCCTTGTCGCCGTACGACTTGCGCAGGCCGACGGTGGAGACAGCGGCGGGCGCGTGTGGTCCGCCGCCCGGGATGGATGTGGGCATGACAGAAGAAGGCATAGGGCCCTCCTGTTCGAAGGATGATCTCGACGAATGACTCGAAGGATCTAAGGGGAAGGGAATCGGGTTGAGTGGAGCGAGAGCCCGTCAGGCGCCGACGGGTGGCACCCACTCCACGATCTGGATCACCACACCGTTGGGGTCGAGGAGGCGCAGCACCCATTCACCCCACGGCTCCTGGCGCAGCGGCATCGTTATCCGCGCGCCCTCCCGGCGCAGCCGCTCGTGTTCGGCGGCCAGGTCGGTGACCGTGAAGGACACCACCACGTCGGCGTGCGCGGTGGGCTGCTGTCCCGGATGCGGCTGCGCGTCGCCTCGCAGCACGACGAGGTCGGTGGCCGCGTCGTCGCGTGAGAGGTGGATGACATCGTCGGCCACCAGCACCTCCCGGAAACCCAGATGGCTGGTGAAGAACCGGCTCGACGCCGCCGGGTGGCCGACGGTCAGCACCACGGCCGACGCGATGATGTTCATCAGCTGAGTTCCTTCCGCGTTGCCCGCTGTCGTCACGGTCAAGCATCGACGCTGCCGACGGGCGCATCAACGACGTATCGTGCAACGGCGATTAACACAGCGATTCACGATGCGGGGGCGGCGGGCGTGGAGCTGCGGGAGATACAGATCTTCCTGGCCTTGGCGGAGGAGCTGCATTTCGGCCGGACGGCGGACCGGTTGCACGTCACTCCCGCCCGCGTCAGCCAGGTCATCAAGAAGCAGGAACGTGCCATCGGCGCCGAACTGTTCAAGCGGACCAGCCGCAACGTCCAGCTGACACCCGTCGGGGAACAGCTGAGAGACGGCCTGGCCGCCGGCTATCGGCAGATCCAGGAAGCGCTGGCCACCGCCGCCACCGCCGGCCGGGGGATCACCGGCGAACTCCGCGTCGGCTACTCCGCCGCATGGTGCGGCAACCTCGTCGTGGCGGCGGCCGACATCTTCCGGGTCCGTCACCCCGACTGCGTGGTCCACATTCAGGACTCCCAGCTGAGCGACCCGCTCGGACCGTTGCGTGACGGCAGCCGCGACCTCCAGCTGATCGAGCTGCCCATCGACGAGCCGGACATCGTCAACGGCCCGGTGCTCTTCTCCGAGCCCCGCGCCCTCGCCGTCCCCGCCGGCCACCCGCTCGCCGAGCGGGAGACCGTCTCCCTGGAGGACCTCGCCGAGGCCCCGATGATCACCGTCACCGGACAGCCCTCGTACGTCCTCGACTTCCACTACCCCCACCGCACACCGAAGGGCCGGCCCATCCCGCGCGGTCCGTCGACCACCGCCTGGCAGGAAGTGCTCGCCCTGGTCGGTGCGGGCAAGGGAGTCTCCCCGACCTCCGCACGGGCGGAGCACTACTACTCCCGCCCGGACATCGTCTACGTCCCCTTCCGCGACGCCCCGGCGGTGGAGTACGGCCTCTTGTGGCCGGCCACCGGGAACACCCCGAAGGTGCGCGCGTTCGTCCGCACCGTCGTCGAGACGGCCGCCCAGCAGCGGGTGCGGCCTGATCCGGCCGGCACACCCTAGGGTCTTTCGTTCGGATCCGAACGAAAGGCCCCAGGACCTGTCGGCCGCCCTGCGGATGCGGTACGGGAGGGGGCGGCCGACGATGGAGACTCGGGAGCCGACGAGCGGCGGGAGGCATGCTCTTGCAGGCCGACACGTGCGACGACGGCATGCCGTCGTTCTTCGACCAGAGGACCGTCGCTGCCCTGTTCGACGGCAATCCCGCGGCCGTCGCGGTACTCGACCACGATCTCCGCTACACCTACGTCAACCCGGCCCTCGAACGGCTCAACGGCCTCCCCGCCGCCTCCCACATCGGGCGGACCTTCTCCCAGGTGCTGCCCGAGCTGCGCGGTCAGGCCGCCGCCCTGCGCGACGTCCTCGCCGACGGCAAGCCCCGCGAGGAGACGATCCGGGGGCAGACGTGGGCGGTGTCCGAGGTGGAACGGCGGCTCTGGCGGGCCACGTACCACCGGCTCGACGCGGACGGGGAGGGCTGCGGGCTGATGGCCATCGTCGTCGAGATCACCGACCTCGCCCGTCAGCGCGAGGAGCTGGAACAGGCCCGCGGTCACGTCACCCTGCTCTCCACCGCCGCGGTCCGGATCGGTACGACGCTCGACATGGACACCACCTGCCGTGAGCTCGCCGCGTTCGTGGTGCCCGCGTTCGCCGACGTCGCGGCGGTCGACGTGTTCCCGTCCGAGGTGGGGCACTCCGTACGCCGCCCGGCCCCCGGCGTCGTACGGCTCCGGCGGGCCGCGCTGCGCGGCGACGGCGATCTCGACGAGCAGGTGCAGCGGTTCGGCCATCCCGGGGAGTACGTCGACTTCGCGGCGGACTCCGCGGTGCCCCGCTGCCTGGCGGAGAACGAGCCGGTCCTCGACGACTGGGAGGACCACGGCCGAGGGCGCAGCGCCTTCACCTCGGACCGGATCGCCGCCTCCCGGGCGCTCGGTCTGCGCCAGGCCCTCGTCGTCCCGCTCACCGCCCGGAGCCGGCCGCTCGGCACGCTCAGCCTCGTCCGGGCCGAGGGCTCCCCCGCCTTCAGCGACCAGGACGTGGCCGTCGCCCGCGAACTCGCCGTCCGGGCGGGCGTCGACCTCGACCACGCACGCCGCTACGACCATGAGCACAGCATCGCCCGCGAGCTCCAGCGCTCCCTGCTCTCCGAGCCCTGGGGCCCCCACTCCCACGTCGAGGTCGCGACCCGCTACCTCCCCGCCGACGAGGGCGTCCTGGTCGGCGGGGACTGGTACGACGTCGTACCGCTCCAGGACGGCCGGCACCTGAAGGCGATGGGCGACGTCATGGGCCATGGGGTGGAGGCGGCCGTCGCGATGAGCCAGTACCGCTCGCTGCTGCGGCTGCTGGCAGGGGAGGACCTGCCGCCGCACCGGATCCTGGAGCAGCTCGACGGCATGGTCGAGCGGTCGGGTCTGGACCGGGCGGCGACCTGTCTCCTCGCCGTCGTGGACCGGTTCGGCGGGGTGTGCGAGGTGGCCAGCGCGGGCCATCTGCCCCCGGTCTTCATCGACCCGGGCGCCGGCGGGGCCCGGGTGGTGCCGGTGCCGGTGGGGCCCCCGCTCGGCACCGGGTTCGGCGGATACAGCACCGCGTCCGTGCCCTGCGGGCCGGGAACCGTGCTGTTCATGTACACCGACGGGCTGGTGGAGCGCCGGGGCGAGGACATCGACGTGTCCGTGCGACGGCTGGCCTCGCTGACCATGCCGCCGGGCGGAGGCCTGGAGGACCTGCTGGACGAGGTGCTGGACCGGTTCGGCGAGGACGCGGAGGACGACATCGCCGTCCTCGCCTCCCGGATCCGCGAGGGCCCGCCGGTCGTGCGGCCGACCCCTTCGGAGTGACGGTGCCCGCCGCGGGAGGAGTGGGGCTCAGGCCGCTTCCGGGTTCTCCCGGCGCCGGCCTCGCAGCTGGCGGAGTACGAGCGCGGCCGAGGTGATCAGCGGCAGCAGCCCCGCCACCGCGTCGGCCGTTGTCAGCTTGTCGTGGGTGCCCCTTGCCCGGCGGACCTGCTTGGACGCCCTGACGACCGCGAGCGCGCTGCTGCCCAGGCTCAGCAGGAGCCCGGCCTTGCCGCCGCGCAGGCCCTTGGCGGGCGCGGACCGGTTCTTCGCCTTCTTCGCCATCGGAGGCACCTCCAGCCTGCGGGGCCGTCCCGTCGCGGGCGAGCCCTCCCCGTACACGTAACCGGGTGTCCGCCGCCCCCGCAACGGGAACGGCCCGCGGCCCGGCTGCCCGCTCGCCCCGGCCCTCGTCCTCGTTCTTGTCCCTGTCCTCGTCCTCGTCCTCAGACGAAGACGTACGCCACCGTCGTCGCCGCCCCCAGCCCCGCGCCCGCCAGGGTCTGGGCGACGGTGTGGTAGCCGAGGGCGACCCGGGACCAGCAGACCGCCGCCGTCAGCGCGTACGCGGCGATCCACCAGGGAGAGTGCACGACGGCCAGGAGCGAGACGGCCGCCGAGGCTACCGCCGAGTCGACCGAGATCTTCCAGACCGTGTTGACGGCCAGCAGGCCGATCGTCATCACCCACAGCGCGAGCATCGCGACGAGGATCCCGGTGGGCGCGTTCCCGAGCACCATCACCACCGAGCCGGCGCCGATCGAGCCCAGGATCACGAAGAAGATCGGCGCCCGCTTGGTGCGGTCCACCACATGGCGGTCGCCCCAGGTGCCGCGCCCGCGCTCCCACTCGATGTACCCCGCCGGGATCAGCCCGGCGCAGAGCGCCCCGAGGAAGCCCCAGAGCAGCCCCGTCCAGTCGCCCGCCGCCGCGAGGCCGATGCCGAGCATGCCCGCCAGCAGGACGTTGCGCGGCTGGAGGACGTCGGTGACGGTGCGCGCCACCGGCGCCGTGGCGGGGGTGGTGTCCGTGGTGCCGGTCATGCGCTCGTCTCCGTGGTGCGGGCGTCGGTCGTGCGGGCGGGGTCGGCTGTCGCGGCCGCGAGGACCGCGCGGGCGCGCTCCTCGTCGACCGTCCGGTACGCGGCGGCCACCCGGACCAGCCGGGCCACCTCGCCGTCCTGGTCCGCCGCGTGCTGGGCGGCGACCAATGCGGCTCCTCCGGCGGCCGCGCCGGACTCCTTCGCGAGCAGGGCGGCCCGGATCCAGTAGGCGTCGGTGAGGGACTCGGCGCGGCGCGGCTCGTCCGTGTCGCGGGCGGCGGCCCCTTCGGCGGCGGCGAGCAGCCCGTCGGGCACGTAGTGGCGCAGCTTCTCCGCCGCGTCCGCGATGTCGGCGGCCCAGCGGTCCACCCGCAGGTCGGCCGGGACGTTGAACCGGGTCAGTTCGCGGGCCAGCGGGGCGGGCGGGTCGAACGGCTGCTCCGGGAACGCGGCCATCAACTCGTACCAGAGGGCGTGCAGTTTGACCTGGGCCCGCCACAGCCTGGCCCGGCGCGCACCGGCCGCGAAGGCGGGGATGGACGCGCCGAGCGCGAAGAAGGCGAACAGCACCAGCTGCGCCGCCTCGGTGATCTGGTCGAACCGCAGGGCGAACGCCTCGCTCGGCTCGTCGACCACGCTGATCCACAGGAAGAGGGTGCGGCTGACGGTGTAGCCGACGCCGATGAACATCGCGAACGTCATCATCCCGAGCCCGATGCGCAGATGCCGTCGCCGGGCGTCGAGGGTGGCCAGCGCCCACTGGAAGGCGCACACGGCGGAGGCGGCCCCGAGGTAGAGGTAGAAGACGCTCATGTAGAGCGTGGCGCCCCCCTCCCCGGCGTGGTCGGAGACGAAGCGGTCCGAGGGCTCGGAGCGGTCGACGACGGTGAAGAACAGGACGGTCAGCAGGATCAGCGTGGCGACGGACGCCTTGGCCGCCAGCTTCTGGACGAGCCGCGCGAACCGTACGTGGCGGGGGACCGCGCCCTCTTCGGGGTAGCTGCCGTAGATGGCCACGATGTAGCTGAGGATGGCCAGAATCGCCACCGTCGCGGTGTAGTGCTTGATGAGGACGGCGAGGTCGGTGACGGCGCTGTTGTTGAGGCCGATGCGCACCGCCTCGGTCTTCGTCCACAGGGCGATGGCGAATCCGGCGTAGCAGCCCCACAGGGCCCGGCGTCTGCGGTCCTCCTCGTCGCCCCACAGGGCAGCGGGCATACGCCACAGGGCAACGGCCGTCATCAGGCCGGCTATCAGGTAGCCGGCGAGATCGAGGGGGGTCACGGCGGGGTTCGTCCTCGGGGTCGGGGATGCGGGGCGGAGCCCGCGGGTCGGGGGTGATGGCACGTGTCAGCCGCCGGCGGGCCGTCTTCCGGGGAAGAGGCCGCGCCGTCGGTGGGCCACCGGGCGGGACAGGGAGTTGTCCAGCCGCCCCACCATGTCATCGGTGGTGAGGTCCCGCGCCATTCTGGGGATCAGGGAGGCACCGAATTCGGCCATGCGTTCGTCGTGGGTGTCGTACTGCGCACGGGCCTGGACGGTGCCGCCGCCGGAGGCGAAGGACTCGGCGGCGGCAGGGGAGATCATCCGGGCGATCAGCGAGGTGTCGAAGACCGGGAGGAGCGCGCGCAGTTGCTCCGCGTCGAGCGTGGTGCCGTGGTCGAACCACTCGTGGCACAGCTCGTGCAGGATGACGTGCTGGGTCTGGTACGCGGTCGGCCTGCGGCGGTAGAGGACGAGGCTGGTGCCGCCCGCCTTCAGGCGCAGCCCGCAGGCGGCGTTGACCCGGGCGAGGCGGTCCGGCATCTCGTGCAGCCGGATCGTGCGCCCACGGGCCTCCTCCATGTTCGCGACGAGCCCGTCCAGCGTGAAGGGAACCGGGAGGGGCAGGTCGGCGAGCCCGGCCTCGCACTCTTTCCGCAGTTTCCGCAGGGACATGACCAAGACGCTACGCTGCCGGACCCCCGGGGCGGTGATTCGCGCCGGAATCTTTCCCGCCGCTCTCCCCGTCCGGGCCCTCCCCCTCCCGGGCAGCGTCCTCCAGCAGGGACAGGGCGAACCGCAGCAGTTCCGGCGGGAGCCCGTCGTCGTCCAGCCCCCGGCCGGCCAGTCCGCTGATCTCCCCGGTGCGCCGCTTGGCCAGGAACTGGAGCCCGGCGACGACGTCGTCGACGACCTCGGACTCCTCCTTGAAGAAGCGCCAGTCCACGCCGAACCCCAGGCCGAGGGCCTTGAGGATGTCCTCGGACGGCTGGGTGACCTTGCCGGCCAGGATGTTGGAGAAGTAGCTGTGGGACAGGGAACCGCCGCGGTCGCGGACCAGCTCGGCGAAGACCCGGCCCGAGATCTTCTGGCCGGGGAAGGTCTTCTCGACCATGTATTCGACTTTTTCCCGCAGGGTGTCGAGGCGGGGCAGCTCGTCCGGGCCAGGAGGGTCGACGGGTTCCGGACCGGGGCGTTCGACGGGTTCCGGACCGCGTTCGTCGCCGTCGTCCATGGCCATCCGGGCCTCCATGATCACCTCGGAGTCGGAACTGAGCTTGCGGAAACACTCTACGTCACTGTTAACTCGAAAAAACACGGGCAGGGGACCACGAGGGGAGTCCCCTGCCCGTGAATGAACCTGTGCCCCGCGACGCCCCGAGAAGGCTCCGGACAGGGGTGTAGCCCTTCACGACGGGGGATGCGTGAAGGGCTACGCGTGCATTATGGCCCCGCGGTGCTCCCGACGACAACTGACCGGTCGGTCAGTGATCCGCCGGAAGGCCGCGACGGCGGACCCGTCGGGCCCTTCCCGGCGGCCCGAATCTGTTCCGGCCGCGATAGACATGGCCTTGCCGGGCGATTAGGGTTTCTTGTGCAGTCACGTGAAACAGCGGTACGCAGCAGAGGCGCACCCCGCAGGCGTACGGCGCCCGGCTCCTCCGGTCACGCGTGACGGAAGAGGTGCAGATGCCCCCGGAGACCCCCACGCACGCCACCGACCGGCTCGACGACGACGATTACCCCGCCTACACGATGGGGCGAGCCGCGGAGATGATCGGTGCGACGCCGGGGTTCCTCCGGGCGATCGGCGAGGCCCGCCTGATCACCCCGCTGCGGTCCGAGGGCGGCCACCGCCGTTACTCCCGCTACCAGTTGCGCATCGCCGCCCGCGCCCGCGATCTGGTCGACGCCGGCACGCCCATCGAGGCCGCCTGCCGCATCGTCATCCTGGAGGACCAGCTGGAGGAGGCGCTGCGCCTCAACGAGGAGCTGCGCGGCCGGTCCGCCCGCTCCGGCGGTCCCGCCGAGCGCTGACGGCCGCCGCGCCCCGGGGTGCGGAAGGCCCCGCGCGGCCCCGGAAAATATCTGCATTCGTCAGCACAGAATTTCGCGCAATGTGCGATGAGGCTTTTATGTTCCGGATCTGTTCCGACACGGCCGGTGATATTAGGCACCCGCCTCTCACGGCTCCCTCGTGCTAGTGTTGATCTCAGTTGCAGTTGTGGTTCCCAAAAACTTCAAGTGTTCTTGCCGGTCGGATGTCGGCGGGCGCACTTTTGTATTTCCGGTGTTCTTCCGGACGGGGTAATCATCGCGGCGACGTGGGGTCCGCACAGTGTGGGCCCGCGGGCTCTGCCCCTAAGGAGATATGACATGGCTACTGGCACCGTGAAGTGGTTCAACGCGGAAAAGGGCTTCGGCTTCATCGAGCAGGACGGCGGCGGCGCCGACGTCTTCGCCCACTACTCCAACATCGCCGCCTCCGGCTTCCGTGAGCTGCAGGAGGGCCAGAAGGTGAACTTCGACGTCACGCAGGGCCAGAAGGGCCCGCAGGCCGAGAACATCACCCCCGCCTGATCACTCAGGCAGCACTGCGCAGCTGGGGCCCGCACCTTGGGGTGCGGGCCCCAGCTCGTTGGCGTTTCCGGGGCGCGCTGCGCGCGGCCCCCGACGGAGCCGCGTCCGGTGAAATCATTCCCGGCGGCCGGGCTTCGTTTTCTTTTGTCATTTCATCGGCTCGTTCTTGCGATTCTGGGTGCCGTTCACGGTCGCTTCCCGAAAAAGAATCCCTCGATACGTGCCCCATCGAGGAAAGGTTCTGCATGAACCGCGAACGCACACCCCGCTCGAACGACCGATTCTCCCGGACGCGTTCCGGCGGCGCCCCCCGCTACTCCGGCGGTGGCGGCGGCGAGCGCCGGGCCGCCGGCTTCGGCGGCGGCCCGAAGCGGTCCGGCGGCTCGGGCGGCTCGGGCCGGTCCGGTGGCTACGGCCGCCGCTCCGCCTCCGGCGTCAAGGGCGAGTTCGCCCTGCCGGTGACGGTCACCCCGGCCCTTCCCGCCGCCGAGACCTTCGGCGAGCTGGAGATGCCCGCACCGCTGAAGGCGGCGCTGGTCGCCGAGGGCATGACCGTGCCCTTCCCGATCCAGGCGGCCACCCTGCCGAACTCGCTGGCCGGCCGGGACGTCCTGGGCCGGGGCCGCACCGGCTCCGGCAAGACCCTCGCCTTCGGCCTCGCGCTGCTGGCCCGCACCGCCGGCCGCCGCGCCGACGCCAAGCGCCCGCTCGCCCTGGTCCTCGTCCCCACCCGGGAGCTGGCCCAGCAGGTCACCGACGCGCTCACCCCGTACGCCCGGTCGCTGAAGCTGCGGATCGCCACCGTGGTCGGCGGCATGTCCATCGGCCGCCAGGCCAGCGCGCTGCGCGGTGGTTCCGAGGTCGTCGTCGCGACCCCGGGCCGCCTCAAGGACCTGATCGAGCGCGGCGACTGCCGGCTGGACCGGGTCACCATCACCGTCCTCGACGAGGCCGACCAGATGGCCGACATGGGCTTCATGCCGCAGGTCACCGAGCTGCTCGACCAGGTGAACCCGGACGGGCAGCGGATGCTGTTCTCGGCCACCCTGGACCGCAACGTCGACCTGCTGGTGCGGACCTACCTGAAGGACCCGGTCGTGCACTCCGTCGACCCGGCCGCCGGTGCGGTCACGACGATGGAGCACCACGTCCTGTACGTCCAGGGCGCCGACAAGTACGCGGCCACGACGGAGATCGCGGCCCGCGACGGCCGCGTGATCATGTTCCTGGACACCAAGCACGCCGTGGACAAGCTCACCGACCACCTGCTGCACAGCGGGGTCCGGGCGGCGGCGCTGCACGGGGGCAAGTCCCAGCCGCAGCGCACCCGCACCCTGGAGCGGTTCAAGACCGGGCACGTCACGGTGCTGGTCGCCACCAACGTCGCGGCGCGCGGCATCCACGTCGACAACCTCGACCTGGTCGTCAACGTGGACCCGCCGAGCGACCACAAGGACTACCTGCACCGCGGCGGCCGTACCGCCCGGGCCGGGGAGTCCGGCAGCGTCGTCACGCTGGTGCTGCCCAATCAGCGCCGCGAGATGACCCGGCTGATGGCGGACGCCGGGATCACCCCGCAGGTCGCCCAGGTCCGCTCCGGCGAGGCCGAGCTGAGCCGGATCACCGGCGCGCAGGCGCCCTCCGGCGTCCCGGTCGTCATCTCCGCCCCGGCCAAGGAGCGCTCCGGCCGCAGCGGCGGCGGCGCGTTCATGGGCCGCGGCACCAAGCGCGGCGGCGGGGCCCCGGCCCGGCGCGGCCGTCCCGGTGTGCCGACGCCCGAGGCCCGCGCCGCCGCCGCGCAGCGCCGGAACAACCGCGCCGCGTGACCCGTGCGGCCGGCGGCGGGGCGCCGCCGGCCGCCCCCCCCCCCCCCGGCCGTCCATCCCGATGTACCGGAAGCGGCCCCGCTCCACGCGGTAGATGAAGACCCCGGTTCCGGTGTACATCCCGTTGGCGGACTCGAAGGCGTAGCTCTTGGACACGCCCTTGTACGAGGTCGTCCGCAGCGCGGGCAGCAGGTCCTGGCGGGTCACCGTCTCCCGGCCCAGCCCCTCGGCGCAGGCGGCGATCAGCCCGACCGCGTCGTACGCCTCGGCGGCGAACAGCGGCGGCGCGTGGTCGAAGCGCCTGCGGTAGTCGGCCGCGAACGGGTGCACCGAGGGTACGGAAGCGGGGTCGGCGGCCGTCGAGACGACCAGCCAGCCTGCCGCGTCCTCGCCCGCCTCCGCCAGGAACCGCGGGTCGTGCACGGCCTGGGTGCCGATCTTCGGCCCCAGGAACCCGGCTCGGGTCAGCGACTTCGCGAACCGTCCGGCGTCCCGCCAGCCACCCCCGTACACCACCGCCCCCGGCTGTCTCGCGGCGATCCGCTCGGCCTCGGCGTCCAGGTCCCGGGTGCCTTCGCGCACGGTCTCCGCGAGCACCGTGCGGCCGTTGCCGAGCAGCCCCGTGTCGAGGAAGCGGGTGGTCTGCCTGCCGTACTCGGTGCCGTCGTCGACCAGCGCGATCCTGTCGATCTCGTAGGCCCCGAGGAACTGCGCCACCGGCAGCATCTGCATGTCGTTGCGCGGCCGGGCGCACAGGAAGATCCGGTTCAGATGGCGGATGTCCCCGTCGACCACGCTGAGCAGCGGCAGCGCCGCCTCGTCGTACGCGACCAGCGCCTCCCGGGCCGCGTCCGTGCCGGTCGCGCCGAGCGCGGCCACCAGGAGCGGATCCTCGGCGAACCGGCGCACCGCCGCCTTCGCCCGTTCCTCCTCGCCCCCGTCGTCGACCGTCGTCAGCCGCAGCGTGAACGGCGCGTCGCCCCGCGCGTTGTGCTCCGCCACCGCGAGCCGCGCCGCCCGGTCCTGGCCCTTGCCGAGAGCCGCCGAGGGGCCGCTGAGGTCGGCCTGGAGCCCGATGTGCAGCTCCGGGCGGGCCGCCTTCCCGCCCTTCTCGCCGCCGCCCGGGTCCTTGTCGTCGCCGGAGGAGACCAGCCAGGCGGTGGTGGAGCCCGCTGCGGCGAGGGCGGCGGCCCCGGTGACGTACGCGAGGAAGCGGCGACGGCCGGGGGCGGCGGGGACGGCGGTCGTGTCCCGGCCACCGCCCCCGGTGCCCGTGTCCGTACCGGTTCCCGTGCCCGCGTCCGGGCCGCCGTCCGCGCGGGCGTCCAGGCTGGTCGCGTCGATGTCGGGCAGGGCGAGCATCCGCGCCGAGCGCTCGGCGATCAGATGCGTGACCGGTCCGGGCAGCCAGCTGCCGCCCGACAGGTCCTCGGCGAGCGCCTGCCGGATGTCCGCAGCCGTCGGACGGTCCTCGGGCTCCTTGGCGAGGCACGCCTCGACGACCGGGAGCAGCCCGGGCGGCAGCGCGCTCAGGTCCGCCGTGTCGTGCACGGTGCGGAACAGCATCGCCTCCACCGGGCCGGTGCCGAACGGCCGGCCGCCGGTGGCCGCGTACACCAGGACGCAGCCCAGCGAGAAGACGTCGCTCGCCGGGCCGATCCGCCGCCCCTGGGCCTGCTCGGGCGAGAGGAAGCCGGGGGAGCCGACGATCACGTCCGTCGCCGTGAGGACGGTGTCGTCCAGGGCCCGGGCGATCCCGAAGTCGATCAGCCGGGGGCCGTCGAGGCCCAGCAGCACGTTGCCGGGCTTCACGTCCCGGTGCACCAGACCCGCCGCGTGGACGGCCTCCAGCGCCTCCGCGAGCATGGAGCCCAGCGCCCGGACCCCGCGTTCCGGCAGCGGCCCCCCGCCGCCGACCGCCTCGCTCAGGGCCGGCCCCGGCACGAACTCGGTGGCCAGCCAAGGCGCCGGCGCCTCGGTGTCCGCGTCGACCACCGGCACCGCCCACCGGTTGCGGACCTGCCGGGCGATGGCCACCTCCCGCCGGAAGCGGGCCCGGAAGCCGGTGTCGTCGGCGTACTCGGCGCGGATCAGCTTGATCGCCACCAGCGAGCCGCCGGGTGACCGGCCCAGCAGCACCACGCCCATGCCCCCGGCGCCGAGCCGGCCGAGGACGCGGTATCCGGCGATCCGGGCCGGGTCGGTGGAACGGAGCGGTTCCATCAGGGGTCAGTGCCTTTCGTCCGGGCCCGCGGTCACTTCAGTTCCAGCTCGACGCGGTAGAGCACCTTCGCGCCGCCCTCGGCGGCGATCCGCAGCAGGTCGGTGTTCGTGTAGCCCTTCGCGCCCTTGACCGACACGGCCGTCGTCACCGGGCCGATCCGCGACTTGGACCATACGTAGTCCTGGATCCCGCCCGACTCCGGACCCGTGTACTTCCCCGCCTCGAACAGCGAGGCGTCCGCGTTGCGCACGTCCTTCTGGTCGAACCGGAGGGACATCAGACCGCTGAGACGCTGTCCGCCGCCCAGCTCCTGCTGCGGGCAGCGGAAGCTCTCCTGGACGGTGTCCTTGATCTCCTCGTCGGCCCCCGCCTCGGTCCGGTGCACGGTCACGGTCACCGCTCCCTGGACCCGCCCCTTGCCGCCCGTCGCCGGGACGTCGAGCCGCCGCGTGAAGCTGTCCAGCACGCCGGAGGGCAGCGCGGAACGGGTCCAGACGCAGGATTCCGGGAGCACGGGCCAGCTGCCGCCGCTCTCGTACGGGGTGTGCCGGACCATCCCCGCCGTCCAGTCGGACTCCCCGAGCGCGGCGTTACGGGTCAGCTTCCGTGCCTGGGCCGCGGTCTTCGGGACCCGGGCGGGGTCCGGCGTGAAGTCGTAGGCGCTGGGCAGCGCTCCCGGCAGCGTGGACTCCTTCGCGCCCGGCTTCCCGGAGGCCCCGGTCTTCTCCCCGCCGGTCGCCGGGCCGCCCTGCTTCGCCGATCCGCTCGGTTTCGGGTCGGGCCCGGCCTTCTTGTCCTTCGACGCCGACCCGCCACATCCGGCCAGCAGCACCCCCGCCGCCGCGACCGCCACCACGCGTGTCCCCACCAGCATCAGCTTCATCCCGGACCCCCCTGGTCCCCCCGCCGCGCCCTGGCCGAAATGGCCCGGGTATCGGTTGCGAGGCGATTCTAGAAGCCGGGTACGGCGGAGGGACGGAAACCCGGTACTCACCTCGCTGCCGAAAATTCTCAGCCACCGAGAGGGCTTCGCCTCTGGTGGCGGGACGCGTCCGGTGGTAGGCGGCATCGAGGCGGCCTTCCGGACGTGCCGGGAACGCACGAGAGCCCGGATGCCGGGGAGCATCCGGGCTCTCGCCCTGGTTCACACACGTACCGCTACGGCAGCTGCGCCGCCCGCGCCTCGCGCCGGTTGTCGCGGAACGTGTTCACGCGCCGTGCCGTGGCGAACAGCGGGATCACCGCGCCGAGCACCACCTGGAGCGCGCAGCCCGTCTGGAGCAGCAGCTGACCGCCGGGCGCGTCGAACGCCCACGCGGCGAGCAGCCCCATCGCGGCCACGATCCAGCCGAGCATCGCCACCGCGAGGACGCCCCGCGGCTTGGGGTACTCCACCCGGCTCACCATCAGCCATGCCACGCCGACGATCGCGAGCAGCGTCGGCACGAAGGGCAGCTCCAGGAGCACGATCGAGACGACCGTCAGCGCTCCGAAGGGGCTCGGCATGCCCTGGAACATGCCGTCCTTCAGGGTCACGCAGGAGAATCTGGCCAGCCTGAGGACCACCGCCAGCAGCACCACGATCGCCGCCAGCGCCGACACCCGCTGATGGGCGTCGTCGGCGACCATGCCGTACACGAGCACGAAGTAGGCCGGCGCGAGCCCGAAGCTGATGAGGTCCGAGAGGTTGTCCAGCTCGGCGCCCATCGGCGAGGAGCGCAGCTTGCGCGCCACGAGCCCGTCGAACAGGTCGAAGATCGCGGCCATCAGCATGAGGATCACGGCGGTGGCGGCCGAGTGCCGGGCCATGCCCGTCTCGTCGCTGCCCGTGAGGTGCGGGATCAGAATGCCCGTGGTGGTGAAGTACACCGCCATGAACCCGCACGTCGCGTTACCGAGCGTGAGCGTGTCCGCTATCGACAGCCGCATCGACAGCGGCATGTCCTCCGTGCCGTCGACGTCGTTCTCGTCGTCGGCCTCCGGCACCCAGCCGGCCTTGGTATCAGGATCAATCACGGTCAATTCGAGTCACCCCCGCGGTGGTGGCCTGACCGACCTCGACCGCGACATCGATACCTTCCGGGAGGTAGATGTCCACGCGCGAGCCGAAGCGGATCAGGCCGATGCGCTCGCCCTGCTCCACCTTCGTGCCCTCGGGGAGGTACGGCACGATTCGACGGGCGACCGCTCCCGCGATCTGCACCATCTCGATGTCTCCGAGCTCGGTGTCGAAGTGCCAGACAACGCGCTCGTTGTTCTCGCTCTCCTTGTTGAACGCCGGAACGAACCCGCCCGGGATGTGCTCGACCGACGTCACGGTGCCCGCCAGGGGCGCGCGGTTGACGTGGACGTTGAGCGGGCTCATGAAGATCGCGACGCGGGTGCGCCCGTCCTTCCACGGCATGATGCTCTGCACCACGCCGTCGGCCGGGGAGATGACCCGGCCGTCGGTGATCTCGCGCTCGGGGTCACGGAAGAACCACAGCATGCCCGCCGCGAGCGCGGTGGTGGGCACGGCCACTGCCGCCCAGCGCCCCGACTTGCGGGCGCGGGCCAGGCTGAGGGCTGCGGTGGCGACGGTCGGCAGGAGCCACGGCGATGCTCCGCGGGCGATGCGGACCCCGCCGCGGGATGCGGAGGAAGTGCTGTCGGGCATGGATGACCTTCGTAGCGGATGATGCCGCGCTGGCAACGGGGGACGGCGGCTTTCCGAAGATGCTATCGGTTGCCGGGCGCAACTGGGCAAGCCAGCAGCCGAGTCGGACTGTCGAACGCCGCCCGTCGAGGGTGACCCGGTGTGATGTTCTTCGCCACCAAATCACCCTGAAACGGACAATCAGCCCTGGAATCGGTACTCCTCCAAGAGGCGCCGGCCAATGATCATTTTCTGGATCTCGGCGGTACCTTCACCGATCAGCAGCATCGGCGCCTCACGGTAGAGGCGCTCGATCTCGTACTCCTTGGAGAAGCCGTAGCCGCCGTGGATACGGAAGGCGTCCTCGACGACTTCCTTGCAGTACTCGGAGGCGAGGTACTTCGCCATCCCTGCCTCCAGGTCGTTTCGTTCCCCGGAGTCCTTTTTACGTGCTGCATTGACCATCATCGCATGAGCGGCTTCGACCTTGGTGGCCATTTCGGCCAGTTTGAACTGGATCGCCTGGTGCTGGGCGATCGGTTTGCCGAAGGTGTGGCGCTGCTGCGCGTACGAAACGCCCAGCTCGAATGCACGCTGTGCGACCCCGCAACCACGTGCGGCCACATTCACCCGCCCGACTTCGACGCCGTCCATCATTTGGTAAAACCCTCGGCCTGTCGTGCCCCCGAGCACACGATTGGCCGGAATGCGCAGGTCGTCCATGATGAGCTCGGTCGTGTCGACGCCCTTGTAGCCCATCTTGTCGATCTTCCCGGGGATGGTCAGGCCGGGCCGGACCTCTCCGAAGCCGGGCTCCTTCTCGACGAGGAAGGTCGTCATCGACTTGTGCGGCGCGGTCCCCTCGGGGTGGCCTTCGTCACTTCGGCACAGAACGGCCACCAGCGTGGAGGTTCCGCCGTTCGTCAGCCACATCTTCTGGCCGTTGAGAACATACTCCTCGCCGTCCTTCACGCCCTTCGACGAGATCGCCGAGACGTCCGAGCCGAGCGCCGGCTCGGACATCGAGAAAGCGCCCCGCACCTCGCCGAGCGCCATCCGCGGCAGGAACGTGTCCTTCTGCTCCTGCGTGCCGTGCTGCTTGAGCATGTAGGCCACGATGAAATGCGTGTTGATGATGCCCGACACGCTCATCCAGCCGCGCGCGATCTCCTCCACGCACAGCGCATAGGTGAGCAGTGACTCACCCAGACCCCCGTACTCCTCGGGGATCATCAGCCCGAAGAGGCCGAGTTCCTTGAGCCCCTCGACGATTTCCGTGGGGTACTCGTCGCGGTGCTCCAGCTGGGTCGCGACCGGAATGATCTCCTTGTCGACGAAATCCCGGACCGTGGAAAGGATTTCCCGCTGGATGTCGTTCAGACCGGCGGTCTGGGCGAGTCGCGTCATGGCTGCTTCTCCTGTGGCTTCACGCGGATGGCCTTAAGGCTTCACACAGTTACTTGGCGGGCGTCGGGCGGCCCGGCTGCTCGCCGCCCCGCTCCTTGATGTACGTCTCGGTGGGGACCATCACTTTGCGCCGGAACACGCAGACGACCGTGCCGTCCTGCTTGTAGCCCTTGGTCTCCACGTACACGATCCCGCGATCGTTCTTGGACTTCGACGGGGTCTTGTCCAGCACGGTCGTCTCGCCGTAGATCGTGTCGCCGTGGAAGGTCGGCGCGATGTGCTTGAGCGACTCGACCTCCAGGTTGGCGATGGCCTTTCCGGAGACGTCCGGCACCGACATGCCGAGCAGCAGCGAGTAGACGTAGTTGCCGACGACCACGTTCTTCCCGAAGTCGGTCGTCTTCTCCGCGTAGTTGCTGTCCATGTGCAGCGGGTGGTGATTCATGGTCAGCAGACAGAAGAGGTGGTCGTCGTACTCCGTGACCGTCTTTCCGGGCCAGTGCTTGTAGACGGCACCGACCTCGAACTCCTCATACGTGCGTCCGAACTGCATGATCAGGCCTCCGGAGCTTCGAACTTGGACGTGCGCTGCATTCCGGCGGCCCGGCCCTTGCCCGCGATGACCAGGGCCATCTTGCGGCTGGCCTCGTCGATCATCTCGTCGCCGAGCATCGCGGAGCCCTTCTTGCCGCCCTCCTCCGAGGTGCACCAGTCATAGGCGTCGAGGATCAGCTCGGCGTGGTCGTAGTCCTCCTGCGAGGGCGAGAACACCTCGTTCGCCGCGTCGACCTGGCCCGGGTGCAGCACCCACTTGCCGTCGAAGCCGAGGGCCGCGGCGCGGCCGGCCACCTCGCGGTAGGCGTCCACGTCACGGATCTGGAGGAACGGGCCGTCGATCGCCTGGAGGTCGTGGGTGCGGGCCGCCATCAGGATGCGCATCAGGATGTAGTGGTAGGCGTCCGCCGGGTAGCCGGGCGGCTGCTGGCCGACGACCAGGGTCTTCATGTTGATCGAGGCCATGAAGTCGGCCGGGCCGAAGATCAGGGTCTCCAGACGCGGCGAGGCGGCGGCGATCTCGTCGATGTTCACCAGGCCCTTGGCGTTCTCGATCTGCGCCTCGATGCCGATCTTCCCGACCTCGAAGCCCATCGTCTTCTCGATCTGGGTCAGCAGCAGGTCCAGCGCCACGACCTGCTGGGCGTCCTGGACCTTCGGCAGCATGATGCAGTCGAGGTTCGGACCCGCCCCCTCGACGACCGTGATGACGTCCCGGTAGGTCCAGTGCGTCGTCCAGTCGTTGACCCGCACGACCCGGGTCTTGCCGCTCCAGTCACCGTTGTTCAGCGCGTCGACGATGTGGTGGCGGGCGCCCTCCTTGGCGAGCGGCGCGCAGGCGTCCTCCAGGTCCAGGAAGACCTGGTCGGCCGGGAGGCCCTGGGCCTTCTCCAGGAAGCGCGGGTTCGAGCCCGGCACGGCCAGGCACGAGCGGCGAGGCCGCAGCCGGTTCACGGGGGTGGTGGGCGTGGTCATGCGGGGACCTCCAGAGGGTCGAGCTTGTTCGCTTTCCGGATCTCGTCGACGATACGGCCGATGATCTCGGTGATGCCGAAGTCCTTCGGGGTGAAGACGGCGGCCACTCCGGCTGCGATGAGCGCGGCGGCGTCGGCCGGCGGGATGATGCCGCCCGCGATCACCGGGATGTCCGGCGCCCCGGCCTCGCGCAGCCGGTGCAGCACGTCGGGCACCAGCTCCGCGTGCGAGCCGGAGAGGATGGAGAGGCCCACGCAGTGCACGTCCTCGGCGAGCGCGGCGTCGGTGATCTGCTCGGGGGTGAGCCGGATCCCCTGGTAGACCACCTCGAACCCGGCGTCCCTGGCCCGTACGGCGATCTGCTCGGCCCCGTTGGAGTGCCCGTCCAGGCCCGGCTTGCCGACCAGCAGGCGCAGCCGCACCACCCCCAGGTCGGCGGCGGTACGGGTGACCTTCTGGCGGACCAGGGCGAGCGTGCTGCCCGGCTCCGCGGTGACCGCGACCGGGGCCGAGGAGACCCCGGTGGGCGCGCGGAACTCGCCGAAGACGTCCCGCAGCGCCCAGGACCACTCGCCGGTGGTGACGCCCGCGCGGGCGCACTCGACGGTGGCTTCCATCATGTTCTCGGTGCCCGCGGCGGCCTTCTTCAGCGCGGCCAGCGCCTCGGAGGCGCGCGCCTCGTCGCGGTTGTCCCGCCACTCGTGCAGGGCTGCGACGACCCGGGCCTCGTTCTCGGGGTCGACCGTCATGATCGCGCCGTCGAGGTCGGAGGTGAGCGGGTTGGGCTCGGTGGACTCGTAGATGTTGACGCCGACGATCTTCTCCTCGCCGCCCTCGATCCGGGCCCGCCGGGCCGCGTGCGAGGAGACCAGCTCGGACTTGAGATAGCCGGACTCGACGGCGGCCATCGCGCCGCCCATCTGCTGGATCCGGTCGATCTCCGCGAGCGACTCCTCGACCAGGGTCTCCACCTTGGCCTCGATGACATGCGAACCGGCGAAGATGTCCTCGTACTCCAGCAGATCGCTCTCGTGCGCCAGCACCTGCTGGATCCGCAGCGACCACTGCTGGTCCCAGGGCCGGGGCAGCCCCAGCGCCTCGTTCCAGGCCGGCAGTTGCACCGCGCGGGCGCGGGCGTCCTTGGAGAGGGTGACGGCCAGCATCTCCAGGACGATGCGCTGGACGTTGTTCTCCGGCTGCGCCTCGGTCAGGCCGAGGGAGTTGACCTGCACGCCGTAGCGGAAGCGGCGCTGCTTGGGGTCGGTGATGCCGTACCGCTCACGGGTGACGCGGTCCCAGATGCGGCCGAAGGCGCGCATCTTGCACATCTCCTCGATGAAGCGGACGCCCGCGTTCACGAAGAACGAGATGCGGGCGACCACGTCACCGAACTTCTTCTCGGGCACCTGGCCCGAGTCGCGGACCGCGTCGAGCACCGCGACGGCGGTCGACATGGCGTACGCGATCTCCTGGACCGGGGTGGCCCCCGCCTCCTGGAGGTGGTAGCTGCAGATGTTGATCGGGTTCCACTTGGGGATGCGGTTGACCGTGTACGTGATCATGTCCGTGGTCAGCCGCAGCGAGGGCACCGGCGGGAAGACGTGCGTCCCGCGCGAGAGGTACTCCTTCACGATGTCGTTCTGCGTGGTCCCCTGGAGCTTGGTGGGGTCGGCCCCCTGCTCCTCCGCGACCACCTGGTACAGCGCCAGCAGCCACATGGCGGTCGCGTTGATCGTCATCGAGGTGTTCATCTGCTCCAGGGGGATGTCCTGGAACAGCCGCCGCATGTCACCGAGGTGCGAGACGGGAACACCGACACGGCCCACCTCGCCGCGGGCGAGGATGTGGTCCGGGTCGTATCCGGTCTGCGTCGGCAGATCGAAGGCGACCGAGAGACCCGTCTGGCCCTTGGCGAGGTTGCGGCGGTACAGCTCGTTGGACGCCTCGGCGGTCGAGTGACCGGCGTACGTCCGCATGAGCCAGGGCCGGTCCTTCTGACGTTCGTTCATCGGAGAACCTCAGACGTTGCGGAAGCGGTTGATGGCGTCGATGTGCTGCTCGCGCAGTTCCTGGTCGCGGACGCCGAGCCCTTCGCGGGGGGCCAGCGCGAGGACGCCGACCTTGCCCTGGTGCAGGTTGCGGTGGACGTCGTACGCGGCCTGGCCGGTGTCCTCCAGGGAGTACGTCTTGGAGAGCGTCGGGTGGATCTTGCCCTTGGCGATCAGGCGGTTGGCCTCCCACGCCTCGCGGTAGTTGGCGAAGTGGGAGCCGATGATGCGCTTGAGCGACATCCACAGGTAGCGGTTGTCGTACTCGTGCATGTAGCCCGAGGTGGAGGCGCAGGTGGTGATCGTGCCGCCCTTGCGGGTGACGTAGACCGAGGCGCCGAAGGTCTCGCGGCCGGGGTGCTCGAAGACGATGTCGATGTCCTCGCCGCCGGTGAACTCGCGGATGCTCTTGCCGAAGCGCTTCCACTCCCTGGGGTCCTGGGTGCGCTCGTCCTTCCAGAACTTGTAACCCTCGGCATTGCGGTCGATGACCGCCTCCGCGCCCATCCGCCGGCAGATGTCGGCCTTCTCCGGGCTGGAGACCACGCAGATCGGGTTGGCGCCGCCGGCCAGCGCGAACTGGGTGGCGTAGGAGCCGAGTCCGCCGCTGGCGCCCCAGATCAGCACGTTGTCGCCCTGCTTCATGCCCGCGCCGTTGCGCGAGACGAGCTGGCGGTACGCGGTCGAGTTGACCAGGCCCGGAGCGGCGGCCTCCTCCCAGCTGAGGTGCTTCGGCTTCGGCATCAGCTGGTTGGACTTGACGAGGGCGATCTCCGCCAGGCCGCCGAAGTTCGTCTCGAATCCCCAGATGCGCTGCTCGGGGTCGAGCATCGTGTCGTTGTGGCCGTCGGAGGACTCCAGCTCGACCGACAGGCAGTGCGCGACGACCTCGTCGCCCGGGTTCCAGGCGTTCACGCCGGGGCCGGTGCGCAGGACGACGCCCGCGAGGTCGGAGCCGATGACGTGGTACGGCAGGTCGTGCCGCTTGGTCAGCTCGCTGAGCTTCCCGTACCGCTCCAGGAAGCTGAACGTCGACACCGGCTCGAAGATCGAGGTCCAGACGGAGTTGTAGTTCACGGAACTGGCCATCACGGCGACGAGGGCCTCGCCGGGGCCGAGTTCGGGGACCGGGACGTCGTCCAGGTGGATCGACTTGCGGGGGTCCTTGTCACGGGATTCGAGCCCCGCGAACATCTCCGCCTCGTCCTTGTGCACGGTGATCGCGCGGTAGGACTCGGGGAGGGACAGGGCCGCGAAGTCCGCGGCGGTGCTGTCCTGCGACTGAATCGCGTCCAGGATTTCCTTCACGGTGTTGCCTCCGGTGATGCGGCGTCGAGGGAACGCTTGAGGGGCCCTGCTGGCAGGGAGAGCGGTGCGGTGTGGAGGTGTTGCCGTCGGTTCGGCAGGTGGAGCTCGGCTTTGCTCGGTGGAGCAGAAGGGTGCCTGTGACGCAGGCGTCCGGGCGCGCAGCACGGTGGTTGCGGGGACAGCCGGCGTACGTGTGAGGTCTCAGCACGCCGGCCGCCCGGACACCTTCAACGTATGGCACTCCGTGACACCTGACAAGGCACCCAGTGCCAACAATTTCTCTCACTTGTCATCTCGTGGGCACGCATGAGCAACACGATGGGCGTTACGAGACGTTCTGTCCTGCTGGCAGGCGGTCAGCGGACCCCTCGGTACACATACGGCGTCGTCGTGCCGAGCGCCGTGAAGCCGAGCCGGGCCAGGATCGGCGCCGACATCCCGCTCGCGTCGACCTGGAGGTAGCGGTAGCCGCGCTCGACGGCGATCCGGGCCCGGTGGGCGACCAGCGCCCGGTAGAGGCCCCTGCCCCGCCACGCGGCGACCGTCCCGCCGCCCCAGAGCCCAGCGAAGCCGGTCCCCGGACACAGCTCCATACGGGCCGAGCTGACCGGCTCCCCGCCCGCCATGACGACGAGCGCCACGAAGTCGTCGGGGGCCTCCGCCAGCCGCTTCACGACCTGGTGCAGGAGGCGGGTCCCGTCCGCCCCGAACGCCCGCTCATGGGCCAGCGCCATCAGCTCCGCCCCCGCCGCGTCCGTCACGGGGCGCAGTGTGACGCCCTCCGGCAGGGCGACCGGTCCGGTCAGCAGTCCCGCGGGGGCGACCAGCAGGGTCTCCGACGGCTCCGGCGCGAATCCGGCCGCCCGCAGCCGGTCGCCCAGATCGGCCGGCCGGTCAGGGGAGTGGAGCTTCCACTCGAACTCCTGGTGGCCGAGCGCGCCGAAGTGCTCGATCTGCGCCCTGATCGCCGCGTCGGCCCCCTCCGCGTCCAGCTCCGGGGACGACCAGACGACCCCGTTCCAGTCGTCGGCCCCGCCCACCTGGCGCACGACGGGTCCGGCGCGCTCGACCCGCACGCCCGGTCCGTCGGGGCGGGCGTGCTCGCGCATCGTGCGGTCGTACAGGGCGCGTACTTCGTCGGTTCGCATGGTCGGAACCCCACCACGGGGCCGCGGCCGTCGCGAACGGATTACGGCCCCGCCCGCGGCGGGGCCCGCGTCCGGCCTCAGCGGTCCTTGAGGGCCTGCTGGATCGTCCGCATGACCTCGTCCAGCGGGGCGTCCGTACGCGCCACCGCGACGAGCACCTCGCCGTCCGCGGCCACCGACGCGGCCGGGGCGCGCTCGGGCTCGGCGCCCGCCGTCCGGCCGGCCCCGATGCCCGTGCCGAAGGTGTCGCGCACGATGGCGAAGGCCCGGTCGAGCTGGGCCTCGACATCGCCCTGGCCGCCCGCCCGGAGCCAGCGGCGCAGCACGTGGTTGTGCGCGGTGACGACGGCGGACGCGGCGACCTCCGCGAGCAGCGGGTCGTCGTTGCCCACGTGGTGGTCGCGCTCGTCGAAGTGGCCCAGGAGATAGCGGGTGAACAGCCGCTCGTAGCGGGCCACCGACGCGATCTCGGCCTCCCGGAGGGTCGGCACCTCGCGGGTCAGTTTGTAACGGGCCACGGAGACGGCGGGCTTGGCCGCGTACATCTTCATGACTTCCTTGATGCCGCGGCAGACGGTGTCGAGCGGGTGCTCGTGCGCGGGGGCGGCGTTCAGGACGGCCTCGGCCCTGACGAGGGTGTCGTCGTGGTCCGGGAAGATGGCCTCTTCCTTGGAGCGGAAGTGGCGGAAGAAGGTCCGCCGGGCGACGCCCGCGGCGCCCGCGATCTCGTCGACGGTGGTCGCCTCGTAGCCCTTCGTGGCGAAGAGCTCCATCGCGGCGGCGGCCAGTTCGCGGCGCATCTTGAGCCGTTGGGCGGCGGCGCGGGTTCCCGCGGTGGTGGCCTCCGGGGCGTCGGTCGCGGCGGTGGCACGGGGTGACTTGGCGGGCTGGGACATGGCATGAACGTAACGCATCGGTGCAGGAGAGCGCGCCTGCGGGGGCGGGCCGCCGGAGGGTCCCAGCAGCCCGCCCCACCCGGCTCCCGGGTCAGCGACGGGCATATTCGCGGAAGCCGCGCCCCGTCTTGCGGCCGAGGCAGCCCGCGGCGACCAGGTGCTCCAGCAGCGGCGCGGGCGCCAGGCCCGGGTCGCGGAACTCCTGGTGCAGCACCTTCTCGATGGCCAGCGAGACGTCCAGGCCCACCACGTCGAGCAGTTCGAACGGGCCCATCGGGTAGCCGCCGCCCAGCCTCATCGCCGCGTCGATGTCGTCCAGCGAGGCGTAGTGCTCCTCGACCATCTTGATCGCGTTGTTGAGGTACGGGAACAGCAGCGCGTTCACGATGAACCCGGCCCGGTCCCCGCAGTCGACCGGGTGCTTGCGGATCTTCGCGCACACCGCGCGGACCGTGGCGTGCACGTCGTCGGCGGTCAGAACGGTGCGGACCACCTCGACCAGCTTCATCGCGGGCGCCGGGTTGAAGAAGTGCATCCCGATGACGTCCTCGGGGCGCCCGGTCGCCCGGGCGATGGCGACGACCGGCAGCGAGGAGGTGGTGGTGGCGAGCACCGCGCCCGGCCGGCAGACCTTGTCCAGGGCGGCGAACAGCTGCTGCTTGATCTCCAGGTCCTCGGCGACCGCCTCCACGGCGAGGTCGACCTCCGCGAACCCCTCCAGCGAACCGGCCGCCGTGATCCGCGCCAGCGTCTCGTCCCGGGCCTCGGCGGTCAGCCGCCCCTTGGACACCGAACGCTCCAGCGACTTCGCGATCCGCCCCTTGGCGACGTCCGCCTTCTCCTGGGTCCTGGCCGCCAGCACCACGCCGTAGCCGGCCTTCGCGAAGACCTCCGCGATCCCGGACGCCATCGTCCCGGACCCCGCGACCCCGACGGACGCCACCTCGCGCCCGGCCCCGGCCGTGCTCTCCGCCGCCGGGGTCAGCGCGTCGGGCACCACGGCCTGGCCGCCCGGGGCGTCGTACGTGTAGAAACCGCGCCCGGCCTTGCGTCCGGTCAGGCCCGCGCTGCTGAGCTGCCCGAGGACGGGGGCCGGGGCGTGCAGCCGGTCGTGGGAAGCGGAGTACATCGCCTCCAGGACCGTACGGGCGGTGTCGATGCCGATCAGGTCGAGCAGGGCCAGCGGGCCCATCGGCAGCCCGCAGCCCAGCTTCATCGCGGCGTCGATGTCCTCGCGGGAGGCGTAGTTCGCCTCGTACATCGCGGCGGCCTGGTTGAGGTAGCCGAAGAGCAGCCCGTCCGCGACGAACCCGGGCCGGTCGCCGACCGCGACGGGCTCCTTGCCCAGCTCCCGGGCCAGCTTGGTGACGGCCTCGACGGCGGGCGGCGCGGTGAGCACCGAGGAGACCACCTCGACGAGCTTCATCGCGGGCGCCGGGTTGAAGAAGTGCAGGCCGAGCACGCGCTCGGGGTGCTGGGACTCGGCGGCCAGCCGGGTCACCGACAGGGCGTTGGTGCCGGTGGCCAGGATCGCGGTGGGGGAGACGATCGCGTCGAGGTCCCGGAACACCTGCTGCTTGATCTCGTACGACTCGGGCACCACCTCGATGACCAGCTCGGCATCGGCGGCGGCCCGGAGGCTGTCCCCGGTACGGAACCGGGCGAGCGCGGCGGCCCGGTCCTGCTCGGTGATCCGCCCGCGGCCCACGGCCCGTGCGGTGGACGCTTCGAGGGAGGCGACGGCGCCGAGGGCTGCCGCCTCGCTGACGTCGATGCCGATGACCTCGCGGCCCGCCAGGGCCAGGACCTCGGCGATGCCGGTGCCCATGGTGCCGAGGCCGACGACGGCGATGGTGGAGAGAGGGGTGTCCATCACGGGACTCCAGGGTGAGTGACGACTGTGGGAGCACGGCGCGCGCGGCGATGAGGGAGCGGCGCGTGGCGTGCGGAAGCTGCGTGTCGTGGAGCACGGGGCCTAGGCGCGAAGAGCGCGCGCCCGGCCGTGAGGGGTGACGGACTCTGTCCCGAAGTCGCGTCGCACGGAAAGCCGAACCGACAAGCACTCCGGATGGCTGCGTCACCAGGCCACCGGAGCCTGCGGGGAGTGTGCCCCGCTCAGATGAGACTAACCGGCGAGTAACGAGCGCGCCACCCCGGGATTCGTGTGCCCTGGGCCACACGGACTCCGCCGACCGGCTCCGTACGGAGCGTATCCGTCGATACGCTGAGCGTCATGGATGAGGAGTTCCGTTCACTCATGGACCGGCTGGAGCCCGAGGCCGCCGGATCGCCGCAGTACGCCCGGCTCGCGGCCGCCGAGGACCCCGAGGAGCTGGCCCGCGTCCTCGTGGAGCCGCACCAGCCGCTGTGGGCCCGCGAGCTGGCAGCCTTCCGGCTCGGCTGCGCGGGCGACCGGCGGGCCTTCGAGGCGCTGGTGCTCCTGCTCAACCACCGCGACCCTGAACGCTGCGTCTCCGCCGCCCACGCCCTGGCCCGCCTTGACGACCCCCGCACGCCCCGGGCCGCCGCCGCCCTCGCCACCAACGCCCTGCGCACCGCCTACGCGCTGCACCCGGTGCGCCTGCTGACCGACCTGCGGGCCCCCGAGTCGGTCCCCGCCCTGGTCGCCACCCTCCAACGCCTGCTGGCCCCCGGCGAACCCCACTGGCGCGTCGCCCTGGCCTGCGTCGAGGGCCTCGGCCGGCTGGCCGACGAACAGGCCCGCCCGGTGCTCACGGCGGCCCTCCCGCACCCCCGGCTCGGGGCGGCCGCCGCGGCTGCGCTCAGCCGGCTGCCGCAGGAGTGAGCGGGCGGACGTAGCGCAGCTCCGGCACCATGACTCCGCCCGCCTCGAACTCCTCCTGCGCGCCGTCCGGCCGGAACCCGGCCCGCTCGTAGAAGCGGCGCGCCGCCGTGTTCTCCCGGAGCACCCACAGCGCCATGTCCGGGTGGCCCGCGGTGGCGGCCCGGGTCATCAGCTCGGTCAGCAGGGCGCCGCCGACCCCGGTCCTTATGTGCGCGGGCAGCACGTAGATCGCGTACAGCTCGCACCGGGCGAGCCGACGGCCCTCGGCGCGGTAAGGGCCGCTGCAGGCCCAGCCGATCACCGTTCCGTCCGGCCGCTGGGCCACCACGTCTACGTACTCCCCGCGTTCGGTGAAGTACCCGCGGCGCCGCTCCGTCTCCCGGCCGATGTCCATCGCGTCCAGAAAGGGCTGCGGAATCATGCCCCGGTACGTGTGCTGCCAGCCGCGCACCCGGATCGTGGCGACCGCCTCGCAGTCCTCGATCCGCATGTCACGGACGGTGGTGCCGGGCGGGGGCGGGGGAGTGGTGGAGTGCCTCATGCCGGGCCATCCTCGCCCACCCCCGCGCACCCCGCCCGTGCTTTTTCCGCGGGCTGTCCGGGCGCCGGGCCGGGGTTCGGAATCAGCGGCGGAAGCCGAGCAGACCGTGCAGGCGGCTGCCCTTGCTGTTGTCCACCGACTGCGCCGCCGCCTTCTCGGCGGGCAGCGGCTTCGGCTCCGGCAGGGCGGCGCAGACCGCGTCCGCCTCGCCCCGGCCGCGCGGGACCGTGCCGTCGGTCAGATAGGCCGTCAGATGCCCGTCCAGGCACGCGTTGCCGCTCAGCGTGATGCCGTGGTTGCCGCCGCCCTCCTCCACGACGAGGCTGGAGCCCTTGAGCTTGCGGTGCATGCTGACCGCGCCGCCGTACGGGGTCGCCGCGTCGTCGGTCGCCTGGAGGATGAGCGCCGGGGGCACCTGCCGGTTGTTCACCGGGACCGGGTGCAGCGGCGCCACCGGCCAGTCCGCGCACGGCGCGTTGTACCAGGTGTTGTTCCAGGTCATGAACGGCGCCTTCTGGTGAATGCGCCGGCTGTCGTTGCGCCAGGTGCTCCAGTGCTCGGGCCAGCCGGCGTCGCGGCACTGGACGGCCGTGTAGACCGAGTAGCCGTTGTCGCCGCTCGCGTCGACCGCGCCGAAGTTCTCGTACACCTCGACCAGCGCCTCGGCGTCCCGGTCCTTCACGTACGCGGCGAACGCCTCGGCGAGGTAGGGCCAGTAGCCGTTGTAGTACCCGCCGGGCAGGAAGGTGTCCTCCAGCTCGCTCGCGCCGACCGTGCCGCCCGCGGGCTGCCGCGCCACGTCCGCCCGCATCCGGTACCAGGCGGCCTCGACGCGGGCGGGGTCGGTGCCCAGGCCGTAGGCGGCGTCGTTCTTCGCGACCCAGGCGGCGAAGGCCTTGTGGCGGTCGTCGAAGGCGTAGTCCTGGCCGAGGTTGCCCTCGTACCAGACGTCGTCCGGGTCGACGACCGAGTCCAGGACCAGGCGGCGCACACGCTCCGGGTACAGCTTGGCGTAGACCGCGCCGAGGTAGGTGCCGTAGGAGTAGCCGAAGTAGTTGAGCTGCCGGGAGCCCAGTGCCCGGCGGATCACGTCGAGGTCCTTGGCCGCGCTGACCGTGTCCATGTACGGCAGCACGTCGCCGTGCTTCTCCCCGCAGGCCCGGGCGAAGGACGCCGCCCGGTCGCGGTTGATCCGCTCCGCGCGGTAGGAGGCCGGCACCGAGTCGGGGCGCACCGGATCGAAGTGCCCGGGCAGGCAGTTCAGGGCGGGGGTGCTCTTGCCGACGCCGCGCGGGTCGAAGCCGATCACGTCGTACTGGGCGGCGACCTTCTTCGGCAGCGAGGACGCCACGAACCCGGCCATCGACAGGCCGCTGCCGCCCGGACCGCCCGGGTTGACCAGCAGCGGGCCCTGGAACTTCTTCGCGGTGTGCGGGACGCGGGACAGGGCGAGCGTGACCTGACGGCCGGACGGGCGGAGGTGGTCCAGCGGGGCGCGGACCTTCGCGCACTGGAGCGTCGGGTAGCTCTCGGTCGGACAGTCGGTCCACTTCAGCTTCGGGGCGGGCGGCGCGCTCGCCGCGGTGGCGGCGGCCGGGCCGGGCGCGGCGGTCAGCAGACCGGCGACGGTCGCGCCGACGGCGACCAGAATTCCTGCACGTTTCGTCATGGGGCCTCCCGGAGTGGCGGGACGCGGCGCCGGATCACCGGTCCCCGCCGCATGCTCTCCGAATTCCCCCGCGGAAGGGCCCGTTCCGCGCGGAGTCGACCCGTACGGTCACGCCATCGGCCCCACGGGTCCCACGGTTACGCCTCAGAGCAGGGTCAGCTGGGTCGGGCCGGGCTCCGGTGCGGCCGGCTCCGGGGTGATCCGGCGGGGCTCGCCCCGGTGGGCCGGGCCGATCCCGAACTCGTCCGCCAGCTCGTGCACCTGACGCGTGATCCGGCGCTGGTACCAGGTGGGGGCGTACGCCCCGTCCGCGTACATCCGCTCGTAGCGCTCCACCAGATGCGGATGGTGCTGCTGGAGCCAGTCCATGTACCACTCGCGCGCGCCGGGGCGCAGATGCAGGACCAGCGGAGTCACCGAGGTGGCTCCCGCGTCCGCGATGGCCGCGACCGTGGCGCGCAGCTGCTCCGGGCGGTCGCCGAGGAACGGGATGACCGGGGCCATCAGGACCGAGCAGCCGATCCCGGCCTCGGTGAGGGCGCGCACCACGTCCAGTCGGCGTTCGGGGGAGGGGGTGCCCGGCTCGACCGTCCGCCACAGCTCCCGGTCGGTGAAGCCCACGGAGACCGAGACACCGATCTCGGTGACCTCCGCCGCCTGCCGCAGCAGTTCCAGGTCGCGCAGGATCAGCGTGCCCTTGGTCAGGATGGAGAACGGGTTGGCCCGGTCGCGCAGCGCCGCGATGATGCCCGGCATGAGCCGGTAGCGGCCCTCGGCCCGCTGGTAGCAGTCGACGTTCGTGCCCATCGCGATGTGCTCGCCGCGCCAGTGCCGGGAGGCCAGCTCCCGTTGGAGCAGCTCGGCCGCGTTGATCTTGACGACGATCTGGGAGTCGAAGCCGATGCCGGTGTCCAGGTCCAGATAGCTGTGGGTCTTGCGGGCGAAGCAGTACACACAGGCGTGCGTGCAGCCCCGGTAGGGGTTCACCGTCCATTCGAACGGCATCCGCGAGGCTCCGGGCACCCGGTTCAGGATCGAACGGGCCCGGATCTCGTGGAAGGTGATGCCCCGGAATTCCGGGGTGTCGAACGTGCGCGTGGTCACCGCGTCCGCGGCGAAGAGCGCGCTGTTCCCGGTCGTCGAGTTCTTCTCGACCAGATTGTCCCAGCGCATGGACGCCTCCTCGGTAGCACTCCTCGCAGAATAGAACACTTGTTCCCTTGATCGTGCGAGGCAGGCCCGGTGCCGGTCTGCCGTGTGTCCCCCGGCACCGGTGGCCGCGGGGCGCCGGCACTACCGTGTGGGCCTGGACGAGCCGCTACCCGACCGGGAGGTCCCGACCATGGCCAGCAAGTTCACCGAGCTCGCGATCGACTGCGCCGACCCCACCGGCCTCGCCCGCTTCTGGTGCGCGGTGCTCGATTACGAGGTGGTGCGCGAGGACCGGGGCGACGGCGTCGTCACCATCGGCTCGCCCGAGGTGCCCGAGGGCCGGGCCCGGCCCGGCCCCGTGCCGCCGGTGCTGACCTTCGCGCGGGTGCCCGAGGGCAAGGCGGTCAAGAACCGGCTCCACATCGACGTCAACCCCACCGACCGGGAGCAGGACGAGGAGGTGCGCCGGCTGCTCGATCTGGGGGCCCGGCACGCCGACGTCGGCCAGGGCGGCGCGAGCTGGGTCGTCCTCACCGACCCGGAGGACAACGAGTTCTGCGTCCTCGCGACCCGCTGCCCCTGATCCCCTCCCCGCCCCGATTTTGAGCGGCCGTGCCCGAGGTGGTTGGCTCAGCTCACCCCCCGAACCACGGATTGCTGGAGGAACAGCCATGGCGCAGGTCGAGGCCACCACGGAACGCATCATCGCGGCGGACGCAGAGGCGGTGTTCGACGCGCTGGCCGACTACAAGGACGTCCGCGGCAAGGTGCTGCCCGGGCACTTCAGCGAGTACGAGGTCCGGGAGGGCGGCGACGGCGAGGGCACCCTCGTGCACTGGAAGCTCCAGGCGACCAGCAAGCGCGTCCGCGACTGCCTGCTGGAGGTCAGCGAGCCGACCGACGGGCAGCTCGTCGAGAAGGACCGCAACTCCTCCATGGTCACCACCTGGACCGTCACCCCGGCCGGTGAGGGAAAGTCCAAGGCCGTCGTGGTCACCGTCTGGGACGGCGCGGGCGGCATCGGCGGGTTCTTCGAGCGGACCTTCGCCCCCAAGGGCCTCGCCCGCATCTACGACGAACTGCTCCAGAACCTCGCCACCGAGGTCGAGAAGTAGCCGCCCTCCGCTGCGTCGGAGAACGGTCCGTCCGGCCTCCGCAGGACGACCGGCCTCACCGGAACGGGTGGTTTTCCGGGACGGCCGGTTGTGCGCCGTAGTGGCTCCCACCGGCGCATAAGCCCTCCGTGCGCGCCGCGTACGCCCCTCGTCACGTTTGCCCCGCCTTGCCGCGCGATGCGAGAAATGGGCGGCGCAGGTGCGACGAGGGGAGCGTTACGTGGTGGGCGGTATCACGCTGGTGAAGGACGAGCCGGACGGCCCGGGACCGGAGGGCCCGGCGGCGACGGCCGGAGCCCTCGCCGCACCGCCCCCGCCACCCCCACCGGCCGGACCCGGCCAGCCACCGGCGGACATCAGCCCCCGCAAGGTCCGCATGGTCTTCCTCGGGCTGATGCTCACCCTGCTGCTCGCGGCGCTCGACCAGATGATCGTCGCCACCGCCCTGCCCCGCATCGTCGGTGAGCTGCGCGGCCTGGAGAAGATGTCCTGGGCGGTCACCGCCTACCTCCTCGCCTCGACCATCGTCCTGCCGCTGTACGGCAAGCTCGGCGACCTCTTCGGCCGCAAGGGCGTCTTCCAGTTCGCCATCGTCGTGTTCATCATCGGCTCCGCCCTCGCGGGCTGGTCGCGCACCATGGACGAGCTGATCGCCTTCCGCGCCATCCAGGGCGTCGGCGGCGGCGGTCTCATGATCGGCGTCCAGGCGATCATCGCGGACATCGTCCCGGCCCGGGAGCGCGGCCGCTACATGGGCCTCATCGGCGCGGTCTTCGGCCTCGCCTCGGTCGCCGGGCCCCTGCTCGGCGGGTTCTTCACCGACCACGCCTCCTGGCGCTGGTGCTTCTACATCAACGTCCCGTTCGGCCTGGTCACCCTGGCCGTCATCGCGGTCGTCCTCAAGCTGCCCCGGCCCGCCGTACGCCCCCGGCTCGACGTCCTGGGCGCGGTGCTCCTCGCCGTCGCCTCCACCTGCCTGGTGCTGGTGACCAGTTGGGGCGGTACCGAGTACGCCTGGGGCTCGCGCACCATCCTGGGCCTGGCGGCGGGCGCGGTCGTCACCACGGCGCTCTTCGTCGTGGCCGAGCACCGGGCCGCAGAACCGATCATCCCGCTGCGGCTGTTCCGCGACTCCGTCTTCAACGTCACCGGCCTGGTCGGCGCGGTCGTCGGCATCGCGCTCTTCGGGGCCGCCAGCTACCTCCCCACCTATCTCCAGATGGTCGACGGCGTCAGCGCCACCGAGTCCGGGCTGCTGATGCTCCCGATGATGATGGGCATCGTCGGCGGCTCCATCGCCTCCGGCCAGCTCATCACCCGCACCGGCCGCTACCGGATCTACCCGATCGTCGGCAGCGCCGTCTCGGTGGTCGGCATGGGGCTGCTGTCCCTGCTGGAGGCGGACACCTCCGCCCTGGCGTACAGCTTCTACCAGGCCGTCCTCGGCCTCGGCATCGGGCTGGTCATGTCCGTCCTCGTGCTCGCCGTGCAGAACTCCGTACGTCCCTCGGACCTCGGCACCGCCACCAGCGCCAACAACTACTTCCGGCAGATCGGCGGCAGCGTCGGCGCGGCCATCTTCGGCACGCTGTTCGCCGGGCGGCTCTCCGACGCCCTCGGCGTGCGCCTGCCCACCGGCGCGGAGCTGCCCGCCCCCGAGTCGATCACCCCGGAGATCGTCCACGCGATGGAACCCGCGCTGCGCGACGCCTACATCCAGGCGTACGTCGACGCGATGCCGCGCATCTTCCTCTACCTCGTGCCGGTGCTCGTGCTCGGCCTGATCCTCGCCTTCTTCCTCAAGGAGAAACCGCTGGTGTCCCACCACAGCCCCGAAGCCGCCGAGACCACGCAGATCCCCGCCGCCCGCGCCGACTCCGGCCGGCCCGCCGCCCTCGGGCACCTCGCCGGGGTCCCGGTCCACGGCAGCGTCCAGCACCCCGACGGCACCACCGTTCCCCGGGCCGCCCTCACCCTCATCGACGTCCAGGGGCAGCAGATCGGGCGCGGGGCCAGCGGCGAGGACGGGCGGTACGCGCTCAGCGTCCCCGGCGCCGGCTCCTACGTCCTGATCGCCGCCGCCGGAGGCCACCAGCCGCAGGCCGTGAGCGTCACCGTGGGCGAACGCCCGGTCGAGCTGGACGTGGTGCTCGGCGGCGCCGGACGCCTCGCCGGCTCCGTCCTCACCCCCGACGGGGCCCCGGTCCGCGATGCGGCCGTCACGCTCACCGACGTACGGGGCGAGGTCGTCGCCTCGACCCGTACGGGGCGCGAGGGCGGCTATGTCATCGGCGAGCTCATCGCGGGCGAGTACACCCTCGCCGCCAGCGCCCCCGCCTTCCGCCCCGCCGCCCTCCCGGTCAGCGTGCAGGCCGCCCGCGAGACCCGGCAGGACATCGAGCTGGCGGGCGGGGCCGTCCTGCGCGGCGTCGTCCGGGCCACCGGCGGACGGCCCGTCGAGGACGCCCGGGTCACCCTGCTCGACGCGGCGGGCAACGTGGTGGACACGCTCACCACCGGGCCCGACGGCTCGTTCCGGTTCGTCGACCTGTCGTCCGGCGAGTACACCGTGATCGCCGCCGGATACCCGCCGGTCGCCACCGTCCTCCAGGTCGCGGGCGGCGGCCGCACCGAGCGCGACCTCCAGCTGGGGCACGAGGACTGAGCCGTACGGGACCGGGGCGGGGCCCCGGGGCCCCTGGGGCCGGTGGGGCTCCATGGGTCGACGGGCCCCTAGGCCGGAGGGGTCCCAGGTGCCGGTGGGGCGCCAGGACTCAGCCGCGGAGCCACGCCCGCCCCGCGTCCTGCCCGGCCGGCTCCCGCCCCGCGTCCTGCCCGGCCGGCTCCTGCCCCGCGTCGTTCCCGGCCGGCTCCCGTACCGGGTCCTCCCGCACCAGCCGCATCAGAGCCCGCGCCCCCGGGCTCAGGCTCCGCGCCCCCGGCAGCACCACCACGCTCTCGTACACCGGCCGGTGCGCCCCCGTCAGCTCCACCGCGACCAGCCGCGCCGCCTCCGGCTTACGGGAGAAGTGGTGCGGCACCACCGCGATCCCCAGCCCCTCCTGCACCAGCTCCAGCAGGCTGTGCACGTCGTTGACCTCCAGCCCCACCGTCCGGCGCACCCCCGCCGCCGCGAACGCCTCGTCGGCGGCCCGGCGCGGCCCCCAGTCCGGATGGAAGTCGATGAACGACGCCCCCGGCAGCTCCTCCCAGCCCACCTCGGCCCGCCCGGCGAACGGATGCCCCGCCGCACACAGCAGCACCATCGGCTCCCGGGCCAGCGGCACCAGCTCCCCGCGCCACTCCGCCGGGCCGACCGTCGCAGCGAACGCCAGGTCGAGGCGTCCGCCCGCCACCCCGTCCAGCAGACTGCTGGTGCCCTCCTGGCGCAGCCGCAGCTCCATCTGCGGATGCTCCCGGTGGAACGCCGCCAGCAGCCGCGCCGGGCTCACCCCCGCCACGCACTGCTCGACCCCCACGGTCAGCGTCCCGCGCAGCAGCCCCCGCACGGCATCGACCGCGTCCCGCGCCGCCCGCGCCCCCGCCAGCGTGCGCTCCGCCTCCACCAGCAGCGCCCGCCCCGCCTCGGTGAGCCGGACCGTGCGCGTGGTGCGGCTGAACAACGGGGTCCGCAGCTCCTGCTCCAGCGCCCGGACGGAGGCGGAGAGCCCGGACTGCGAGACGGCGAGGCGCTCGGCGGCGCGGGTGAAGTGCTGCTCCTCCGCCACGGCGACGAAGTGCTCCAGCTGACGCAATTCCATGATTGAGCAATGTAGGCGATGAATCCGAGCGGAATCTCCTGTTGGACTGCTGGATCCATCTGCGGAAGCCTGGGGTCCGTACGCGTGCCGGTCCCGGCGCGCCACCCCCGTACCCCTCCCGCGGAGCCTCGTATGTACCTGCCGTCCGCCGACCGCTACTCCGCCATGCCCTACCGGCGCACCGGCCGCAGCGGTCTGCTGCTGCCCGCGCTCTCCCTCGGCCTCTGGCACAACTTCGGGGGAGACCGGACGCCCGAGACGCAGGGCGCCATCCTGCGCCGCGCCTTCGACCTCGGCATCACCCACTTCGACCTGGCCAACAACTACGGCCCGCCGCCCGGCTCCGCCGAACTCACCCTGGGCCGCGCCCTGGCGACCGACTTCGCCCACCTGCGCGACGAGATCGTCATCTCCACCAAGGCCGGCTACCACATGTGGGAGGGGCCGTACGGGGAGTGGGGCTCGCGGAAGTACCTGCGCGCATCCCTGGACCAGAGCCTGAAGCGGCTCGGCGTGGAGTACGTCGACATCTTCTACTCCCACCGGCCCGACCCCGAGACCCCCCTCGAAGAGACGATGGGCGCGCTCGACACCGCCGTACGGCAGGGCAAGGCGCTGTACGTGGGTCTGTCCAACTACTCCGCCGCGCAGACCCGCGAGGCCGCCGCCATCCTCAAGGACCTCGGCACCCCGCTCCTCATCCACCAGCCCCGCTACTCGATGCTCGACCGCCGTATCGAGGACGACGGGCTGCCGGACGTTCTCGACGAGCTGGGCGCCGGGTCCATCGCGTACTCGCCGCTGGAGCAGGGCATTCTGACCGACCGCTATCTGCACGGCATTCCGGCCGGTTCCCGGGCGGCGGGCGCCAGCCCCTTCCTGAGCGCCGACGCCGTCACCCCGCAGCTGGTGGAGCGGCTGCGCGCGCTGGACGCGCTGGCGAAGGAGCGTGGCCAGTCGCTCGCGCAGCTGGCGCTGGCGTGGGTGCTGCGCGGCGGCCGGCTCACCTCCGCCGTCGTCGGCGCGAGCAGCGTGACCCAGTTGGAGAACAGCGTCGAGGCCGCCCGGAACCTGGACTTCACCGAGGACGAGCTGTCCCGGATCGAGGAGCTGCTGCGGGACACGAAGACGGGCTGACGCCGCTCACGCACGTACAGCGGGTCAGGTGCGGGAGAGCGGTACGGGCGGGGCGGCCGGAAGGACATGGTCGCCCGCCTTGTCCGTGCTCAGGCACAGGGAGCAGACCATGGCGTCGTGGGCCGGGCAGGCGGCCAGATCCGGGCGCTCGAAGGTCTGCCGGCAGACGTGGCAGTCGTAGGTGTCCGCGCTCGGGTTGCCCTCGGCGTCCAGCAGCGGCACCGGGATGCCGTCGTCGCTCCGGCGCAGGTAGTACTTGCCCCGGGTGACGATCGCCATCACCGGGGTGAGAACGAACGCGATCACCACGGCGGCGACGGGGGAGTAGGGCTGGAGCGTGTCCCCGAAGGCGTGGAAGTACATCGCGATGGAGAGCCCGGAGGCGGCGGTGAACGCGGTCACGCCGACCGGGTTGACCGCGTAGAGCATGCCCCGGCGGAACTCCGGCGCGTGCGGGGACAGCTTCAGCAGGTACTTGTTCACCCCGATGTCGGTGGCGACGGTGACCACCCAGGCGATGGCGCAGTTGGAGTAGAAGCCCAGGATGCTGTTGAGGAAGCTGAACATGTCGGCCTCCATCAGGATCAGCGCGAAGGCCAGGTTCACCAGAACGAAGATCATGCGGCCCGGGTAGTGCTTGGTGACACGGGTGAAGGAGTTCGTCCAGGCCAGCGAGCCGGAGTAGGCGTTCGTCACGTTGATCTTGATCTGGCTGATGACGACCAGGATCACGGCCAGCGGCACCACCAGCCAGGACGGCATCATCGCGTCGAACGCGCCGCGGAACTGCTGGATCGGCTCGGTCGCGGCGGCCGGTCCCACCTCGGACAGGATGTAGACGGCGAGGAAGACGCCGATGGCCTGCTTGACCGCGCCGAGCACCACCCAGCCGGGACCTGCCATGACCATCGCGGTCCACCAACCGCGCTTGTTGGCCTCGGTCTTCGGCGGCATGAAGCGCAGGTAGTCGATCTGCTCGCCGATCTGCGCGATGAGGGAGAGGCAGACGCCCGCGCCGAGCAGCACGGACGCGGTGTTCAGGCTGCCCTCGCCGTCGGTGCCCGCGTAGGCGAGGAAGCTGTCGACCGTGCCCGGGTCGGTGGCGACCAGGTAGACCAGCGGGCCGACCATCAGGAGCAGCCAGACCGGGGTGGTCCACACCTGGAGCTTGCTCAGCGCCTTCATCCCGTAGATGACGAGCGGGATGACCATGAGGGTGGAGACGGCGTAGCCGAGCCACAGCGGCAGCCCGAAACCGAGCTTGAGGCCCTGGGCCATGATCGCGCCTTCGAGGGCGAAGAAGATGACCGTGAAGCTGGCGAAGATGACGCCGGTGACGACCGAGCCGTAGTAGCCGAAGCCGGAGCCCCGGGTGATCAGGTCCAGGTCGATGTTGTAGCGGGCCGCGTAGTACGCGAGCGGGAAACCGGTGATGAAGATGAGGGCCGCGGCCACGGTGATCGCGACCAGCGCGTTGCCGGTGCCGTGGGCCATGGCGATCCCGGCGCCGATGGAGAAGTCGGCCATGTACGCGATACCGCCGAGCGCCGTGGTCGCCACGACCATCGGGGTCCAGCGGCGGTAACTGCGCGGCGCGAAGCGGAGGGTGTAGTCCTCCAGCGTCTCCCGCACCGCCTGGGGCCCGTCAGGGGCGGCGGGCGGCGCGGGGTCCAACGGGGCAGGTTCGGCGAGCTGAGTGCGGGTATCCATGGCGGGCGACGCTAGGCAGTCGCCGTTACCCTCGCGTACGCCCGGTGTGAAGGGGGCGTTTCGGCGGACTCACGGCCCGCCGGCCGGCCGGGGTGACGCGAGGCCCCGGAGTCAGGGCGCGATGCCCACTCCGTCGATCCGGCCCCAGGCCCGCTCCTGCCCGGCCGTCAGGGCGGGCCAGCCGAGTCCGCCCGGCCGGGGCAGCACCCGGGAGGCGTACGGGGAGGGCCGGAACGCCGGATCGTAGAAGCAGCCCGTGCCGCGGCTTTGGTCGAAGGCGGCGCACGAGTCGGCCAGCGATCGCGGAGTGGGCTTGCGGCCGGTGCGGACCCAACGGTCCAGTCCTGCCATGGAGTTGGCGTACTCCGCGTCGCTCAGCCCGCTGTGCTCGCTCTCCCGGGTGAAGGTCTGCACGAGGCGGTGCTCCCGGCCCGCGCCCCGCAGCGTGGCCCGGTAGGCGGCCTCGTGCTCGACGAACGCCGTGGGGTCGTCGATCGCGTGCAGGGTGAGGACGGGCAGGGACACCCGCCCGGTGAGGTCGCTGTCCCACGAGAGGTCCCGGCGCGCGGCCGGGTCCGCCGAGAACCGCTCCACGCCCGCGTTGAGCGCCCGGTCGTCGTGCGAACCGGTATACCGCACACCCCGGTTCGAGAAGGGGTTACGTCCCCCCAGCCGGGTCGAGACGATGTCGCGGAAGGTGAACGTGGCGAACCGCAGATGCGACTCCAGGGACCGCTCCGGGATCCCGGTGACGGCCAGGATGTCGTCGAGGTTGCGCTGCTGGAGCGCGGTCCGCGCGGCCGGTTCGGCGTCGAACCCCGTGCACTCCCGCAACCGGGCGCTCAGCCCGGCGGACGTCATCGTGGAGTCCGGGCGCAGCCCCTGCCACAGCGGGTACCGCGGCTCGGTGGGACGCGGGTGGTTGCCGCAGTAATACTGGTGGACCACGCGCAGGTCGACCCGGTAGTCGTAGCCGCGCGAGCCGCCGCCCAGGACGCCGTTGGTCAGCAGCACCCCGTCGTACGCCCCGGGCTTCCGGCCGTACGTCTCGGCGACCTTGGCGGCCACGTTCCCGCCCCAGGACTGGCCGTGCACGAAGGTCCGCTCCGGCTTCCCGAACCGGTCGACGAAGACCCGGCGCACGCTCTCGGTGTCGGCCGCCGCCATCCGGGTCCCGTAGCCGCCGCGCCGGTAGGAGGAGCCCGCCCAGGCGTACCCCTCCTCGACCATGACGGCCCAGCGCTCCAGGTCCTCGGTCGAGCGGGCCGGGTCCGAGGCGTCGCCGAGATCGGGCCCGCCGTGCGCGTGCACCACCAGGGAGCCGTTCCAGCGGGTGGGGACGGCGAGCGCGTAGTACGCCCCGTTCCCGTCCCGGCCGGTGTAACACCGCGCCTTGTCTGCCAGCGCCTCCGGGCAGGCGGCGGCGACCGGGGCCCCGGCGGGGCTTCCGGCCGGGGCGGGCGCCGCCGGGGCCCGCCCCGCCGCCCCCAGGAGCAGGGCCGCGACCGTGGCGGCCAGCGCGGCCGAGCGGAACCGGTTGCGGCGGTACAGCGGTAGGGCGCGGGCGGGCACGTGGGGGGAGTTCACGGGGGCGGCTCCTGGCGTTCTGCGAAGGCGGCGGCGCCACGGGCGCCGCCCGGCACGGTCGGTGCCGGCTGCCCCGGCACGGGGGTGCGCCGGGATGCCGGATGCTAGGAAGCGCCGCACCCGGGGGAGAAGCCCCGCGCGCATTGCGTTCATAGTGTTCGCCCCGGCGGGCGGATCCGCGCCGCCCTGGCCCGTGCCGCTCACGGGGCGTACGGTGTGGCGGATGAAGATCCTCATCAGCGCGGACATGGAAGGCGCCACCGGAGTGACCTGGCCGGCCGACGTGCTGCCGGGGACTCCGCAGTGGGAGCGCTGCCGGCCGATGTTCACCTCGGACGTGAACGCGGCGGCGCTCGGCTTCCTGGACGGCGGCGCCGACGAGGTCCTGGTCAACGAGGCCCACTGGTCGATGCGCAATCTGCTGCTGGAGCGGATGGACGAACGGGTCCAGATGCTCACCGGCAAGCACAAGTCGCTGTCCATGGTGGAGGGCATCCAGCACGGCGACGTGGACGCGGTGGCTTTCGTCGGGTACCACACCGGAGCCGGTACGGAGGGCGTCCTCGCCCACACCTACCTCGCCAACTCCATCACCGGCGTCTGGCTGAACGGCGTCCGCGCGAGCGAGGGGCTTCTCAACGCGCACGTCGCCGCCGAGTACGGCGTGCCCGTCGTCCTCGTCACCGGCGACGACCTGACCTGCGTGGACGCCGAGGGGTACGCCCCCGACGCGCGGAAGGTCGCCGTCAAGGACCACGTCTCCCGTTACGCGGCGGTGTGCCGCACCCCCGCCCGTACGGCCGCCGACATCAGGACGGCGGCGAAGGCGGCCACCGCGCTCGCGGGGCGTCGGGACCCCGTCGCCGGGAAGACGTTCACCGTCGAGCTGGAGTTCGACGCCGAACATCTGGCGGCCGCCGCGACCGTGGTCCCCGGCGTCGCGGCGAGCGGTGAGAGGCGCGTCGCGTACACCAGCGCGACGATGTACGAAGGAATTCGCACGTTCAAGGCGGTGACGACGATCGTGTCGGCCGCTGTGGAGGAACAGTATGGCTGAGGCCCCCGACCTGCTCGGTCCCGTCGACCGGCAGGCCCTCGACGAAGTGGTGACGTTCACCTCCGAACTCATCCGCATCGACACCACCAACCGGGGCGGCGGCGACTGCCGGGAACGCCCGGCCGCCGAGTACGTCGCCCAGCGGCTCGCGGACGCCGGAATCGAGCCGACGCTGCTGGAGCGCACCCCCGGCCGGACCAACGTGGTCGCCCGGATCCCGGGCACCGACCCGTCGGCCGACGCGCTGCTCGTCCACGGCCACCTCGACGTGGTGCCCGCCGAGCCCGCCGACTGGACCGTGCACCCCTTCTCCGGCGAGGTCCGCGACGGAGTCGTGTGGGGGCGGGGCGCCGTCGACATGAAGAACATGGACGCGATGGTCCTCTCCGTCGTACGCGGCTGGGCCCGCGAGGGGTTCCGCCCCGCGCGCGACATCGTCATCGCCTACACCGCCGACGAGGAGGACAGCGCCGCCGACGGCTCCGGCTTCCTCACCGAGGAGCACGCCGGCCTCTTCGAGGGCTGTACGGAGGGCATCAGCGAGTCCGGGGCCTTCACCTTCCACGCGGGCGACGGCCTCTCGCTGTACCCGATCGCGGCGGGCGAGCGCGGCACCGGCTGGCTGAAGCTGACCGCCGAGGGCCGGGCCGGACACGGCTCCAAGGTCAACCGGGAGAACGCGGTGAGCACGCTCGCCGCCGCCGTCGCCCGGATCGGCGAGCACGAGTGGCCCATCCGTCTCACCCCGACCGTCCGGGCCGCGATCACCGAGATCGCCGCCCTGCACGGCATCACCGCCGACCTCGACGACCCCGCCTTCGACGTCGCCCAGCTCCTCGGCAAGCTCGGACCGGCCGCCTCCCTGGTCGAGAACACCATCCGCAACAGCAGCAACCCGACGATGCTGGACGCCGGTTACAAGGTCAACGTCATTCCCGGCCACGCCGCCGCCTTCATCGACGGGCGTACGGTCCCCGGCGGCGACGAGGAGTTCCACGCGACCCTGGACCGGCTCACCGGACCCTCGGTCTCCTGGGAGTTCTACCACCGCGAGAGGGCCCTGACGGCTCCGGTCGACTCCCCGACGTACGCCAAGCTGCGCGCCGCCGTCGAGCGGTTCGACCCGGGCGCGCACACCGTCCCGTACTGCATGTCGGGCGGCACCGACGCCAAGCAGTTCTCCCGCCTCGGCATCACCGGCTACGGCTTCACCCCGCTGAGGCTGCCCGTCGGCTTCGACTACCAGCGGCTCTTCCACGGCGTCGACGAGCGCGTCCCCGTCGACGCGCTCCACTTCGGCGTCCGCGTCCTGGACCACTACCTGCGCACCGCCTGACCTGACCGCCTGCCGACCGATCCGCGCCCCGGGGGGACCGACCTACGTGAACACCGTGCCCGCAGCAGCCCCGTACGGCAGCTGGCCGTCGCCGATCGACGCGGCCCTCGCCGCCTCGCACGACGGCCGCCCCGACCACCTCGGCGCCGTCGGGGACGAGGTCTGGTGGACCGAGCCGCGCCCCGCAGAGGGCGGCCGCCGCGCCCTGATGCGCCGCCGCGCCGACGGCACCACCGCCCTCGCGCTGCCCGCCCCCTGGAACGCCCGCAGCCGGGTCATCGAGTACGGCGGGCAGCCCTGGGCCGGCACGGTGCGCGAGGACGGCGAACTCCTCGTGGTGTTCGTCCACTTCGCCGATCAGCGGCTGTACGCCTACGCCCCCGACGGGCCGGACGACCCCTGGCCCCTCACCCCCGTCTCCGGCGTCGGCGGCGGGTTGCGCTGGGTGGACCCGCAGGTGCGCCCGGAGCAGGGGGTGAAGGGCGAGGTGTGGTGCGTGCTGGAGGAGTTCACCGGGCCCGCCCCCACCGACGTCCGCCGTGTGGTCGCCGCCGTACCGCTCGACGGGTCGGCGGCCGACGACCGGGCCGCGATCCGGGAACTCTCCGACGACCGGCACCGGTTCGTCACCGGCCCCAAGGTGTCCCACGACGGGCGACGGGCCGCCTGGATCGCCTGGGACCACCCGCGGATGCCGTGGGACGGCACGGTGGTCATGCTGGCCGACATCACCGGCACGGGTGACTTCACCGGCGTACGGCCCCTGGTCGGGGACCTCGACGAATCGGTCTGCCAGGTGGAGTGGGACCGCGACGGCAGCCTCCTGTTCGTCTCCGACCTCGCCGACTGGTGGGAGCTCCAGCGCATCCGCCCCGACGCCGTCGCGGGCGGCGTGGTCCCCAGCAGCCGGCTGCTGCCGCCCCGGGGCGAGGAGTTCGGCGGGCCGCTCTGGAAGATCGGGACGCGCTGGTTCCACCCGCTGGACAACGGGCTCATCGCCGTCCTGCACGGCAAGGGCGACCTCCGCCTCGGCATCCTCGACCCGGAGACCGGCGAACTCGCGGACACCCCGGGTCCCTGGACCGCCTGGTCCGACACGCTCGCCGTGCACGGCAGCCGGGTCGTCGGCGTCGCGGCCGGCCCCCGCACCGGCCCCGAGATCGTCGAGCTGGACACCGCGACCGGACACACCCGCACCCTCGGCACACCGCACCGCGACGCGGTAGACCCGGCGTACTACCCGGCACCCGAGTACCGCGTCTTCACCGGCCCCGACGGCCGCGAGATCCACGCCCACATCTCTCCGCCGCGCAGCCCCGAACACGTGGGCCCCGAGGGCGAGAAGCCCCCGTACGTGGTCCGGGCGCACGGCGGCCCCACCGGCCACGCCCCGCTCGTCCTCGACCTGGAGATCGCCTACTTCACCTCGCGCGGCATCGGCGTCGCCGAGGTCAACTACGGCGGCTCCACCGGCTACGGACGCCGCTACCGCGAACGGCTGCGCGGCGAGTGGGGCGTGGTCGACGTGGCGGACTGCGCGGCCGTCGCCTCGGCCCTGGTCGAGGAGGGCGCCGCCGACCCGGACCGGCTCGCGATCCGGGGCGGCAGCGCGGGCGGCTGGACCGTCGCCGCCTCGCTGACCAGTACCGGCCTGTACGCCTGCGGGACGATCCTCTACCCGGTCCTGGACCTCGAAGGATGGGCCACCGACGGGACCCACGACTTCGAGTCGCAGTATCTGGAGTCCCTGGTCGGCCCGTTCGCGGAGGTGCCCGAGCGCTACCGGGAACGCTCCCCGCTCCACCGCGCCGACCGGCTGAACACCCCGTTCCTGCTGCTCCAGGGCCTGGCCGACGTGATCTGTCCGCCCGCCCAGAGCGAGCGGTTCCTCGCCGCCGTGGCCGGCAGGGGCGTTCCCCACGCCTACCTCGCCTTCGAGGGGGAGGGGCACGGATTCCGCCGCGCGGAAACCCTGGTGCGCGCCCTGGAAGCCGAACTCTCCCTCTACACCCGGACATTCGGCATCGACCGGACCGACGTACCGCCCCTGGAGCTGACCACGTGACACCCCAGGCCCCCGGACCGGCCGCACCCCTCGCCCGGCCGCCCCGGCTGCGCCCCGGGTCCCGGGTCGCCGTCGTCGCCCCCAGCGGCCCGGTGCCCGCCGACCGGCTGGAGGAGGGCCTCGCCGTCCTGCGCGACTGGGGCCTCGAACCCGTCGTCGGCCCCCATGTCCTCAGCTCGCAAACCGAGTTGGACTATCTCGCCGGGGCGGACCGGGACCGCGCGGCGGACCTCCAGGCCGCGTGGAGCGACTCGTCCGTGGAGGCCGTGTTCTGTGCCCGCGGCGGATACGGCGCGCACCGGATGGTCGATCTGGTCGACTGGACGGCGATCCGGGCCGCCGGGCCCAAGGCGTTCGTCGGCTACAGCGACATCACCGTGCTGCACGAGGCGTTCGCCCTGCGGGCCGGGTTCGCGACCCTGCACGGGCCGATGGTCGCCACCGAGACGTTCCTCAAGGACGCGCCGACCCGGGAGCACCTGCGCGCCACGCTCTTCGAGCCCGAGACCGTGCGCACCCTCGGCCTGGAGTCGGCCGGGACCCTGGTCCCCGGCCGGGCCCGGGGCGTCCTGTACGGCGGGTGCGTCAGCCTGCTCGCCGCCGACCTGGGCACCCCGGGAGGCCGGGCCGGCGCCCGCGGCGGCCTGCTGGTGATCGAGGACACCGGGGAGGAGCCCTACCGGCTCGACGGCATCCTCACCCGGCTGCTGCGGTCCGGAGCCCTCGACGGGGTCGCCGGGGTGGCCTGCGGCTCCTGGCAGGAGTGCGGGCCGTACGAGAAGATCCGCGCCGTGCTCGCCGACCGGCTCGGCCCGCTGGGCATACCCGTGGTCGAGGAGCTGGGGTTCGGGCACGGTCCCACCGCGCTGACGATCCCCCTGGGTGTTCCCGGCGTGCTCGACGCGCCTGCGGACGGCGGGCGTTGCACGCTCACCGTCGAGGTCCCCGCCCTGCTCTGAGCCTCCTCGGCCCTCCCGCCCCCGTACCCGCCCGCGCCGTCGTCCGCGCGGGCGCGAGGGTGTGTGCGTCCGCCCGCGGAACGTGAACATCCGTCAATAACCGCTGACACATACGTTGACACGGCGATGACCCGTGTCACAGCATGAGCGCGGCCCAATACTTACCGGTCGGTAAGATGTCCTCGGCGTGGAGGTCTTCGTGTCAGGTGCTGTTTCCATAGTGCGCGGCGCGCTCGTCGCGGTCGCCGGGGCGGCCCTCGTCGCCCCTCTCGTCCTCGCCGGCCCGGCCCATGCCGAGGCCGATCCGTACACCGTCACCCCGCTGACGTTCACCGTCGATGCGGGCGACCGCACCTGCACGGTGGACGCCGATCTCTACCGGCCCGTCGGGGCCGACGCCGGCCACCCGGCCCCCGCCGTCCTCGCCACCAACGGCTTCGGCGGCAGCAAGTCCGACGGCTCCACGGACACCATCGGCAAGGCCTTCGCCGAACGCGGCTACGTCGGGCTCGTCTACTCGGGCCTCGGCTTCGGCGGGTCCGGCTGCCTGATCACCCTCGACGACCCCGCCATCGACGGAAAGGCGGCGAGCGAACTCCTGGACTTCCTCGGGGGAGTTCGCGCGGCCGACGACGGGACCAAGGCCGACTACGTCACCCAGGACGCCGACGGCGACCCGCGCGTCGGGATGATCGGCGGCTCCTACGGCGGAGCGATCCAGATGGCGACCGCCGCCGTCGACCCCCGCGTCGACGCCCTCGTCCCGCTGATCACCTGGAACGACCTCGCCTACGCGCTCGCCCCCAACAACACCGGGGCGCGCACCGGCGTCACCTCCGACACCCCCGGCGTCTTCAAGTGGCAGTGGACCAACGGCTTCTACCTGATCGGCGAAGGCCAGCCGCTCCTCAACCCGAGCCTGGACCCCTCCCGGATCAACCGGCTGGACTGCCTGCACTTCGCCACCCGCGCCTGCGAGACCATCCGGCTGCTCAACTCCGGCCGCTACCCCGCGGACAAGGCCGAGGAGATGCTCACGTACGCGCGCAGCGTCTCCCCCGTCTCCTACCTCGACCGGGTCAAGGCCCCCACCCTCATCGTCCAGGGCCAGGCCGACAGCCTGTTCAACCTCAACGAGGCCACCGCCACCTACCGGACGCTCAAGGCGCAGGGCACCGAGACGAAGATGATCTGGCAGTCCTGGGGGCACAGCGGCGGCCAGGTCCCCGGCGAACTCGACCTGAGCCAGGGCAATCTGGAGACCAGCCACGTCGGACAGCGGGTGCTGGCCTGGTTCGACCGCTACCTCAACAAGAACCCGGCCACCGACACCGGGCCCGCCTTCTCCTACTACCGCGACTGGCGGAGCGGCTACGGCACCGCCGACGACGTCCCCGCCCTCTCGCGGTCCCTGTACCTCTCCGGCGACGGCAAGCTGGTCGACAACCGCTCCAAGGTGGCGCGCGGCAGCCGCCAGTACACCAACTGGCTCGTCCCCACCAGTCACTCCGAGAGCTCCATCGCCCCGCTGATCGGACTCCCCGACCCCAAGCCGTACGACACGAAGGGAACCTACCTCGGCTGGCGCAGCGAGCCCCTCACCGCACCCCTCGACGTCGTCGGCGCGCCGAAGGCCACCCTCAAGGTCGTCTCGCCGAAGACGGAACGGGTCCAGAACAGCGGTGACGCCTCCGACAAGCTCGTCCTGTTCGCCAAGGTCTACGACGTCGCGCCCGACGGCGGCAGGAAGCTGGTGAACCGGCTCGTCTCCCCGGTCCGGGTCCCCGACGTCACCCGGCCCTTCACGGTCGAGCTGCCCGGCATCGTCCACCGGTACGAGAAGGGGCACCGCCTGGAGTTCGTCATCGCCGCCAGCGACACGGCGTACTTCGGCAACCGGGGCATCAGGCCCGTCACCGTCGTGAGCGCCCCCGAGGACACCGGCGTACTGGAGCTCCCGGTCGTCCCGGCCGGCTGACACCCCGGCGTCCCCGTTCACCCGAACGGCCGTACAGCACCGCCCCCCGGCCCCGGCATCCGCACATGCTGGGACCCCGGGGGGCGGTCGCGCGCACGACAGCGGGCCGGACGGGCGAGGAACGAGCGGAAGGGTCGGCCCATGAGCCCCAAGGACGTGTCGAGCGGCAGCGGAAGCGCCAGGGGGTGGCTCACTCCGGGGCGCATCGTGGTCGGTGTGCTCGTCGTGCTCGTCATCGTGTTCATCTGCGTGAACACCAACAAGGTCACCATCCGGGTGCTGATCCCCGAGGTGACGATGCCCCTCTGGTTCGCGCTGCTGGCCATGTTCCTCATCGGACTCGGCTGCGGCGGCTATCTGTTCCGTCGCAGGGGCAAGTGACGGGCCCCGTCCCCCGGCTCCACCGGTTCCCGCGAATCCGCTTGAGGGCCCCGGGCCCGTGCGGCGAGGATGGGCCGCATGCGTACGATCGTGGTCCTCGACGCCCCTTCCAACCTCGGGCTGCGGCCCCCGGCACCCGGCACCGTCCCCGGCTGCCACAAGCTGGCCGGCGCCCTGCGCGACCGGCGGATCGTGCGGCGCGTCGGCGCCCTGGAGGGCGGTGTCGTCGTCCCGCCCCGCTACGACCTGGGTGACTGGCAGGAGGGCGACGGGGTGTTCAACGCCGCCGCCATCGCCCGCTACACCCGCACGCTCGCCGACCGCATCGAAGGACACGTACGGGCCGGTGAGTTCGCCCTGGTCCTCGGCGGGGACTGCTCCATCCAGCTCGGCGCCGCCCTCGCCCTGCGCCGCCTCGGCCGGTACGGGCTCGCCGCCGTCGACGGATCCGCCGACTTCCGGCACACCGGCAACAGCGACCGGATCGGCGCGGCGGGCGGCGAGGAGCTGGCCATCGCCACCGGCCGGGGCCAGGCCGACCTCAGCGATCTCGAAGGGCTCGGCCCCTACCTCAGGGACGAGGACGTACGCCTCTTCGGCATGCGCGACGAGGACGAGGACCAGGCCGAACTGGCCGCGCTGAAGATTTCCCACGCGACCGTCGGCCGGATCCGGCAGTGGGGCGCGGCCGAGCTGGCGCGGTCCACCGTTCAGAGCCTGGAGACACCCGCCCTCGACGGCTACTGGGTCCATCTGGACGCCGACGTCCTCGACCCGAGCGTCATGCCCGCCGTCGACAGCCCCGACGACGGGGGCCTCCTCCCGGACGAACTCGCCCCCCTGCTGCGCACGCTCGTCTCCTCCCCGCGCTGCGTCGGGCTCAACGTCACCATCTACGACCCCGACCTCGACCCGGACGGCAGCGCGGGCACACTCCTCGCCGACCTGGTCGTCGGGGCGCTCGCGGGCGCGTGACGGGGTGATCCCGGCCGGGACCACGGCCGGGCGACCGACCGGGGGAGTGGCCCGGCGGCCGGCACGGGAGCGGCCCCGAACCACGGACATCCGGGAAATGCGGCCGACGGCACTCTGGCCCCGCGCGGCCACCTGCGTGTTCCATGGTCACCGGGGGCGCCCGGACCTGCGGCGGCCCGTCGCGAGGGAACGAGGGTGTCTTGGCCACGACCGTACGACGTGCCGTACTGAACCTGCCCGCAGCGCCGCTCGGGCCGGAGAACCCGCTCCCGCCGCTGCGGACGCCCGCCCCGCCGCCGGCCGTCCTCGACCCCCGCGAACGGGCGGGCCTGCCGCGCGACATGGCCAGGCAACTGGGCCACCGCCCGCTGCGCACCATCCTGCCCACCCGGCTGCGCGACGGCTACGGGCGCGAGCGCACCCCCACCGACCTCGATACCGTCGTCATCGAGAACGACCGGCTGCGCGTCACCGTGCTCCCCGGACTCGGCGGCCGCATCCACTCCCTGCACCACAAACCCACCGGCCGCGAACTGCTCCACCGCAACCCGGTCCTCCAGCCCGCCGCCTTCGCCCTCAACGGGGCCTGGTTCTCCGGCGGGATCGAGTGGAACATCGGCGCCACCGGCCACACCACCCTGTCCTGCGCGCCCCTGCACGCCGCGCTCGTGCCCGCCCCGGACGGGGGCACGATGGTCCGGCTCTGGGAGTGGGAGCGGCTGCGCGACCTGCCCTTCCAGGTCGACCTCTGGCTCCCCGACGACTCCGACTTCCTGCACGTCGGCGTACGGATACGCAACCCGCACGAACAGCCCGCGCCGGTCTACTGGTGGTCCAACATCGCCGTTCCGGAGACCCCGGACACCCGCGTCCTGGTCCCGGCCGACGAGGCCTGGCACTTCGGCTACGACCACACCCTCACCCGGGTCGGCGTTCCGGAGGCGGGCGGCCTCGACCACACCTACCCGCTGCGCTCGGAGTACCCGGCCGACCACTTCTACGAGCTGCCCGAGGACGCCCGGCGCTGGATCGCCGCGCTCGACGCGGACGGCCACGGCCTCGCCCAGACCTCCACCGGCCTGCTGCGGGGTCGCAAGCTGTTCCGCTGGGGGCACGGCAGCGGAGGCCGCCGCTGGCAGGAGTGGCTGAGCGGGACCTCCGACGGCGGGTACGCGGAGATCCAGGCCGGGCTTGCCCGCACCCAGCTGGAGCACGTCCCCCTCGAACCCGGCGCCGCGTTCAGCTGGCTGGAGTCCTACGGTCCCCTGTCCGCCGACCCGGCCGCCGTGCACGGCCGGGACTGGGCCGCCGCCACCGGGGAGGCCGCGGCGCGGCTGGAGGAGGCGCTTCCGCGCGCGGCGGTGGCGGAGGCGTACGCGGCGTGGCTGCCGCACGCCGACACCGAACCGGGCGAGGTGCTCGCCACCGGCTCCGGCTGGGGCGCGCTGGAGGTGTTGCGGGGCGGCCACCGGCTGCCCGGCACGCCGTTCTTCCTCGCCACGCTCGGCGAACAGCAGGCTCCCTGGGTGGAACTGCTGGAACACGGCACCCTGCCGAAGCCCTCCCCGGAGGAACCGCCCGGTCCGACACCGGTCTCACGGCCCTGGCGCGACATGCTGGAGACCGCCGACGCCGACCCGCACACCGAGTACCACCTCGGCATCGCGCAGTGGCACGCCGACGACCGGGCCCAGGCCGTCCGCAGCTGGGAACGCGGACTGGAGTGCGGCCCCGCACCGCGCTGGCCGCTGCTGCGCTGCCTCGCCGTCGCCGCCGAGGAGAACGGCAGGCAGGGCCACGCCGCCGAGCTGCACGCCGAGGCCTTCGCAGACCTCACCACGTCGGGTACGACGGACCTCGCCGCGTCGGCGGAGGGCGTCGCCCTCCTTGTCGCCCTGGCCCGCGAGACCGTGGAGGCGCAGCTGTCCGCCGGCCGGCCCGAGGCGGCCCGGGCGCTGCTGGCCGGCCTGCCGGAGGCGGTCCGTGAGCGCGGACGCTTCCGGCTGCTCCTTGCCCGGACGCTGGTCGCCGAGGGCGACACCGGGGCGGCCCGCGCGATCTTCGACGCCGGATTCGAGGTGGCCGACCTGCGCGAAGGGGCCGGAATCCTCGGCGAGTTGTGGGCGTGCGTCAGCGACGAACCGCTGCCGGACGCCTACGACTTCCGGATGAGCCCGCCCCAGGAGTGATCAACGCACCCGGGCGGCCGGTCAGACGGTGACGTTGCGGTCCACGTACTCGAAGACCGAGCCGTCCGGGTGCAGCGCGATGAGGTTACGGCCCGCCGGGGTCGGCACCGGTCCCGCGATGACCCGCGCGCCGGCTCGCGTCAGCGCCGCGCTCGCCTCGTCGACATCCTTGACCGCGATGGTCGCACCCACCTTGCGCAGCACCTCCAGCTCCGACTCCGGTCCGCTCATCAACAGAAAACAGCCGATCGCGGCCACCGACACCCCACCGCGCTCGAAGCGCAGGGCCGACGTGCCCGTCAGCCCCTCGTAGAAGGCCACCGAGGCCTCCAGGTCGTCGACGCAGATACGCAGCGTGGTTCCGAGGATCTCCATGCGTACGAGGGTAGTTGGCCGCCGCGACCGGTGTGATCGGTTCCGGGCGGGCCGGAACCTCTCCTCACCTCACACCCGGCACAGCACCTCACCGTGGGGGACCATGAACCAGCCGTCGCCCTCCTCGCCCCAGGAGCGCCAGGCCCCGGCGATGGCCGTGAGCTGCTCGGGGCTCGCGTGGCCGCCCCGTACGGCCAGCTCGGCATAGACCGAGTCCGTCGTACGGTCCGCCCACAGGCCGCTCCACCAGGCGCGGCTCTCCGGGGTGGCGAAGCACCAGGCGGCCGCGGTCGGGGTGATGTCGGTGAACCCGGCCCGCCGCGCCCAGGACAGCAGCCTGCGGCCGGCGTCGGGCTCGCCGCCGTTGCCGCGGGCCACCCGGCCGTACACGTCCTGCCACTCGCCGAGACCGGGGACCTCCGGATACCAGGTCATCGCCGCGTAGTCGCTGTCCCGGGCCGCGACCACACCGCCGGGGCGGCAGACCCGCCGCATCTCGCGCAGCGCCTGGACCGGGTCGCCCACGTGCTGGAGCACCTGGTGGGCGTGGACCACGTCGAAGGAGTCGTCGGGGAAATCCAGGGCGTGCACGTCGGCCACCGCGAACTCGACGTTCTCCAGGCCCCGTTCGGCCGCCACCGCGGCGGCCTGGCCGAGAATGTCGCCGGTGGTGTCCACCGCGGTGACCCGGCCCGGCGCGACCAGCGCGGCCAGGTCGGCGGTGATGGTTCCCGGGCCGCAGCCGACGTCGAGCACGGTGAGACCGGGGCGGAGTTCGTCGAGGAGGTAGGCCGCCGAGTTGGCGGCGGTCCGCCAGCGGTGCGAGCGCAGGACCGACTCGTGGTGGCCGTGCGTGTACACGGCGGTCTCCTTCGGCATGGCGTTGCGTCCTCTCCCCAGCCTGTCGCCGATGGGCACGGCGACAGGAGCCACCGTACGCCGCGATGTCGGATGATGAGATGGGCGTCTTGCGATGCGGACGGGTGTCGGGGTGGGGTGTGCTGCCCCGGTGCGTCAGACCGGCATCGGGCAGTAGACCGTCAGCGCCTCCGGCAGCTTGTCGATCATCAGCTCCTTTCCGGAGTGGGCCACTTCACCGTCGTACGCGTACGGAGTCCCCGGCGCCAGACCGCCGATCCGCACCCGGCGCCGCCGCACCGCGGCATGGGCGGGGGAGCGGGTCAGCGGTCCCGCCACCGCCGCCGCCAGCAGGCGCAGCGCGGGGCCCCGCCCGCCGTGGACCACCCGGACGTCCAGCAGCCCGTCCGCCAGGTTGTGGCGGCGGCCCGGGTTGGGGCCCACCCGCCGGAAGAGCCCGTTGCCGACGAAGACCAGCCACAACGGGCGCCTGCGGCCCTGGAGTTCGGCCTCCAGCGGTCGCTGGCCGCGCAGCACGTGGAACGCCGCGAGCACGCCCGCCGGCCAGCCGCCGATCCGCGGCGACCAGTGTTCCCGGGTGCGCACCAGGTCCGGGTAGACGCCCAGCGAGAAGGCGTTGAGGAAATAGCCGTCCGCCCCGTCCGCGCCCCTGGGCCCCGGCCGGAAGCGGCCGAGGTCCACCCGGATGGCATCGCCCACGGTGAGGGCGGCGGCCGTGTCGTGGACGGTCTCGATGCCCAGGTCGTAGGCGAAGTGGTTGAGCGTCCCGCCGGGGAAGACCGCCAGCGGCATCCCGTGGGTGGCCGCCACGGACGCCGCGAGGTTCACCGTGCCGTCGCCCCCGCAGACACCCAGGGCCCGGCCCTGGGCGGCCGCCTCGTCGAGGGCGGCCGGCAGATCGGCGGGCGCGACCTCCATGACGGTCGCCATCGGCAGCGCCTCGCGCACCAGCGACGCGGTCGCGGTAGCCGTACCGGACTCCCGGTTCACCACCACGACGAGGTCCTTGCCGGCGGGCAGCGCCGGGGCCTCGCCGGGCGGCCGGCCGGGAGCGGGCAGCTGGCCCCGGGTCGGCACGACCCCGCGCAGGGCGAACGCGGCTCCTACGCCCAGCGCCGCACCCGCGAGCACATCGCTCGGATAGTGCACCCCGGTGTAGACGCGGGAGGCCGCCACGGCCACCGCGACCGGAGCCACGACCGCGCCCCAGCCCTTGGACTCCAGGGCCACCCCCGTGGCGAACGCGGCGGCCGACGCCGCGTGGCCCGAGGGGAAGGAGGTCGTGACGGGCTGCCGCTTGAGCTGCCGGACCATCGGCACCGCGTCCATGATCGGCCGGTCACGGCGCACCGCGCCCTTGCCGACGGTATTGATGGCCGCCGAGGCCACGGCGAGGGACGCCACCCCGCGCAGCGCGGCCCGGCGCGAGCGCGCACTGCTGCCGAGGGCCGCGATCCCGGCCGCCGCCCCGAACCAGAGCAGCCCGTGGTTGGCGCTCCGGCTCAGCCGGGGCAGCAGCGGATCGGCGCCCGGCCAGTGCCGGTCCGCGACGCTCCGGAAGACGGCCAGGTCCCGCCCTTGCAGCCAGCCGCGCAGCCGGGCGACGGCGGGGGCGGCGGAGGTGGATGAAGTTCGCGGTGTTGCCATGGCTCAGCGAATACCCGGCCGGGCCACGCTGAACCAGCAGGCGCGCTGAGACCCTGGCCACGCGCCACCGCCGACCGGCGGAACGGCCCAGGCGGCGACTGCCCCCGGCGCGGGCGCGCGCCTGGGCGGGCGGGCCGCCCGGAACCTCCGTATAAAGAAGCCAGAGGCATTACGAGGAAGCGTCATCAGGAAGCCGGAGGCGTCGACCAGGAGCCGATGACCGGACCCGGACCCGGCCCCGGGGGCTCTGAGCCGATGCGGGCCCCGGCCCCGGGCCCGGAGCCGGGCGAGCGTGGCGGGGTCGAACGCGCGGAGCGACGAGCGGCGGAGGAGGGCCGGATGCACGGGACCGAGGACACCGGCCCGGACGGGGACCCCGACCGGGATCGCGCGGACGAGCACCGGGACCGCGCGGAGGACGACCAGGCCTCCGTCGACGAGCACCGGGCCCGGGCACACGGGCACGGGTCCCAGCCGGAGGAACCCCGGGCCCACTCCGGCGAGCAGCGGGACCGCGCGGAGGACCGCCAGGCCACCGCCGGCGAGCACCGGACCCACGAGGCCTCTGCGGACGAGCACCGGGACCACGCACACGGGCACCGGTCCCAGCCGGAGGAACCCCAGGCCCCCGCGGACGAGCACCGGGCCCACGCGGAGGACCACCAGGCCTCCGTCGACGAGCACCAGGCCCGCGCACACGGGCACCGGTCCCGGCCGGAGGATCCCCGGGCCCACGCCGGCGAGCACCGGGCTCGTGCGCACGAGGATCACGGCGACCGCGCGCACGAGGATCACGGCCCCGTCCGCTACGGGCCGCCCGCCCCGGACCCCGGCCTGCCAGTCCTCCCCGAGCTGGCCGCCGTCCTCGCCGCCGCCTCCGCCCGGACCCGCCCCGAACCTCCCGGCGGCGGGCCGGTCCTGCGCGAGGCGGCCCGCGGCTACTGGGACCGGCGCGGGCTGCACGGCGCGGCGGGCGGCATCGCCGCCGCCCCCGGAGCCCAGCCGCTCCTCCTGGCCCTCATCGGCGCGCACGGCGGCGACGTCCTCATGCCGCGCCCCTGCCCCGCCGCCTGGACGCCGCAGGCCCGGCTGCTGGGCCGCCCGGCCTACCACGTGCCCACCCCGGCCGAATGCGGCGGCGTCCCCGACCCGTACGCCCTGCTGGAGACCGTCCGCCGGGTCCGTGCGGAGGGCGGCCGGCCGAAGCTGCTGCTCCTGTCGGTCGTGGACGACCCCACGGCCACCGTCGCGCCGCCCGAGCTGGTCCGGGAGGCCTGCGAGGCGGCCGTCGGGGAAGGGCTGCACATCATCAGCGACGAGACCTGGCGCGACACCGTCCACCGGCCCCGCGACACCGTTCTGCTCAGCCCCGCCGAGATGAGCCCGGACGACGTCACGGTGATCAACGACCTGTCCGGGGCGCTCGTGCCCGCCGCCTGGCCGGTCGCCGTGGCCCGCTTCCCGGACACCGCCCGCGCCGCCGTGCGGCACGCCCGCACCCTGGACATCCTCACGGCCCTCGGCGCCCTCGTCGCCGGTCCGGTCGCCCACGCGGCCGCCCACGCCCTGGGCGAGCCGGACTCCGTACGCGACCGGGTCCGGCGGGCCGCGGCGCTCCAGGCCGAGGTCGCCGCCGCCGCCCACCGCGCGGTCCTCGGCTCCGGCGCGCTCGCCCGTCCCCCGCAGGCGGGCCGCCACCTGTACGCCGACCTCGGCCCGCTGCGCTCCCGGCTCGCGGATCTGGGCGTCACGGACTCCATGGAGCTGGAGGAGTACCTCACCGACCGGCTCGGCGCCCCGGCCCCGGGCGGCCACCGCTTCGGGGACGAACTGGGTGCCCTGCGCGTACGCCTGGGCACCGGACCGCTGCTGGGAAACACGCCGCACCAGCAGACGGAGGCCCTCGCCGCGGCGAAGCCGCTGGAGCTCGCGCATGTGGCGCGGGCACTGGACGACTTCGCGGCGGTCTTCCGCGCGCTGCGCTGAGAACGGTCACCCCCGCCGAGGACGGATGCTCACGCCCGCCCGGCGTCAGGGCCGCCGCCCGTAACAGGCCGGACGGTCACCCCGTGACAGGCAGGGCCGTCGCCCCGTGACAGGCAGGACGGTCACCCCGTCGCGTCGCCCGTGTCGCGGCCGAACCGCGCCCGCAGCCTGCGCCACACCGCCGGAGCCCCGCTGATCAGCAGCGTCAGGGCGACCGCCGCGACCACCCCCTGCCACGGCTCGGGAAACAGCGAACCGCCCAGGATCCCGATCAGCTGGTACGTCGCCGCCCAGGCCAGGCAGGCCGGAACGTCGCCCCGGGCGAACTGCCGCAGCGGCATCTTGCCCAGCAGACACGCCAGCATCACCGGTATCCGCCCGGCCGGCACCAGCCGGGACAGCACCAGCACCGTCCCGCCGTGCTCCGCCAGCTTCTCCTGCGCCTGGGCCAGCCGCTCCGGCGCGGCCCGGCGGGTGATCGCCCCCAGCCACTTCGAGCCGTGGTTCGACCGCACTCCGCGCTGCCCCAGCCAGTACAGACAGATGTCGCCGAGGAACGCGGCGGCCGACGCCGCCAGGAACACGAAGAGCAGGGTGAGCGGTGACGTCTGGTGGAACGCCACCACCGCCGCGGAACTCACCAGCGCCCCCGTCGGCACCACCGGCACCAACGACCCCAGCGCCACCAGGGCGAACAGCGTCGGGTAGCCGACCGCCTGCTGGGTCGACTCGGTGGGCAGCTCCCGCACCACCTGCTGGATCTCCTGGATCACCGGCCGGCCTCCGGTCTGACCCGTTCGCCGTGCGCCAGCAGATGCACCGTCACCTCGGGCGCGCGCTTCGCCGCGTGCCGTACGAACTCGTCGCCCGGCGCGTGGAACTCGTGCGGGCGCACCGCGTCCAGGCCGACCGGCCAGTACGTGCCGTAGTGCACCGGCACCGCCGAGCGGGGCGCGAGCCGGGTCAGCGCCTCGGCGGCGCGGGCCGGGTCCAGATGGCTGTGCCCCAGGTTGGGCCCCCAGCCGCCCACCGGCAGCAGCGCCACGTCCACCGGCCCCACGGCGTCGGCCATCGCGTCGAAGAGCCCGGTGTCCCCGGCGAAGTACGTCCGGGCCTCGCCCTCGACCACATAGCCGAGCGCGGGCGACCGGTGCGGCCCGACCGGCAGCCGCCGCCCGTCGTGCAGCGCGGGAACCGCCCGCACCCGTACCTCGCCGATCCGCACCGTGTCGCCCGCCCTGACCTCGGTGATGTGCAGCTGCCGTACCCGCCGCAGCATCCGCAGCCCCGGCACGGCCGCCACCGCGCCGCTCGGCACGATCAGCCGGCTGCCGGGAGCCAGCCGGGCCAGCGACGGCAGATGCAGATGGTCGGAGTGCAGATGGGAGACCAGCACCACCTCGGCGACCGCGGCGTCCGGCGGCGGCACCTCGCCCCGGCGGCGGCGCAGATGCGCGAAGCGCCGGACGAACAGGGGGTCGGTCAGCACCCGCACCCCCGAGTCCTCGATCGTGCAGGTGGCATGACCCCACCAGGTGACCTCCACCGGCACCTCGCCTCCTCGCTCGCTCCTCGGCGCACCGTGACCCGTGATCCCGCGTCCCGGTGCGTACGGCCCGCGCGGCCTGTGACCGGGCGCGCTGCCGGTACGAGCCTATGCGCCCCCCGTACCTTCGCGTCGAGCCTCGGGGTCTCCCGCCGAAGCCGCTGACCGGGACCGGCGCTGTGAAAAGCTGAAGGGCGGGCCCCGGACGACCGGGCCCGGGGCGGAGAGGGCCTGAGGTGGAGCGGCGTGGGTGACGGGAAGTGGCGCAGGGCGGGCACCGCCCTGATGCGGGTGATCGCGGTCTGGGCGGTGTCCACCCTCACCATGCTCGCGCTGGCCGGAGCCCTTCCCGACTTCCAGCTCCAGTCCGACGACGGCGACACCATCACGAGGACGGCGTTCACCGCGGCCTGGGGCGCGGGTGCCTTCGGCCTGCTCTCCGCACTGGTGTGGCCCGTCCTCGTGCGGTCCCTGCTCATCGTGCCCGCGCTCGTCCTCGGCGCGCTGGTCTTCTTCCTCAACGGCTCGCTGCTGCTGATAGCGCTGCGCCTGATCCCGGACGGGCGCGGCGACGCCGCGCCGGAGACCGCGGTCGTCGTCGCCGCCGTGATGTCCGCCGTCGCCTCCGCCACCTCCACCGCCCTCGCCGTCCGCGACGACGAGGCCTACCGTCGCCGGCTGTCCCGGCTCGCCGACCGGCGCCGCAGACGCGGCAGATCGCCGGCCCCGGCCGAACCCGGCCGCGACGGGCAGCCCGGCACCGTCTTCCTCCAGCTCGACGGCGTCGGCCACGACGTCCTGGTGAACGCGGCGGCCGGCGGGCTCATGCCGACCGTCGCCGGCTGGCTCGCCGACTCCTCCGGACACCGCCTCACCCCCTGGCGCACCGACTGGTCCAGCCAGACCGGCGCCAGCCAGCTCGCCATCCTGCACGGCAGCAACCACGACGTGCCCGCGTTCCGCTGGTACGAGAAGGAGACCCGCACCGTCATGGTCTCCAGCCGTCCCGCGAGCGCCCTCGAAATGCAGCGCCGGGCCATCGAGCGCACCCACGACGGCGGACTGCTCGCCGTCGACGGCGCGAGCCGCGGCAACCTCTTCAGCGGCGGCGCCGGACAGCTGGCCCTGGTGCTCTCCATGGCCGCCCGGCGCGGCAAGGGCCGCCGCTCGCGCGCCGGATACTTCGCGTACTTCTCCGACCCGGCCAACGCCACCCGTACCGCCCTCTCCTTCGGCGCCGAGGTCCTGCGCGAGATCGGCCAGTCGACCCGGGCCCGCGTCCGGAAGGTCACCCCGCGGATCAAGCGCGGCGGGCTCTACCCCTTCATCCGCGCCTTCGCCACCGTCGTGGAGCGCGATGTGGTCGCCACCGCCGTCCTCGGCGACATGTTCGCCGGACGCACCGCCGTCTACGCCGACCTCGTCGCCTACGACGAGGTCGCCCACCACTCGGGACCCCACAGCCGGGACGCGGAGAGGGTCCTCGTACGCCTCGACCGCTCCCTCGCCCTGATCGCCAAGATCGCCGACCACACCCCGCGCGCCTATCGGATCGTGCTCCTGTCCGACCACGGCCAGAGCCCGGGGGAGACGTTCGCCGGGAAGTACGGGCTCACGCTCAAGGACCTCGTACGGGCGGGCTGCGGGCTGCCCGTGCCCCGCCGGGCCCAGCGCACCCGCAGCGCCTCCGAGGCCCGCGACGCGGTGCGCATCGCGCTGCACCGCCCGGTCGGGGACCAGGAGGCCGAGCACCCGGCCAAGCTCTCCGACCCGATCGTGCTGGCCTCCGGCAACCTCGGGCTGATCTCCTTCCCCGACATCGAGGGCCGCGCCTCCCGCGAGCAGATCGAGCGCCGCCACCCGGCGCTGCTCTCCACGCTCGCCAACCACCCGGGGATCGGCTTCCTCCTCGTCGGCGGGGAGCACGGTTCCGTGGTGCTCGGGCCCGGCGGCGCCGAGGTTTCCGTCGCCGAACTGGCCGACGGAGAGGGCCCGCTCGCGGACTTCGACGTCGGCGCGGCCGACGCCGTACGGCGCACCGACACCTTCCCGCACGTCGCCGACGTCATGGTCAACTCCATGTACGACCCGGCCACCGGGACCGTGCACGCCTTCGAGGAGCAGATCGGTTCGCACGGCGGACTCGGCGGCCAGCAGTCCCGGCCGTTCCTGCTCTGGCCGCGCGGACTGACGGACCCGCTCGACATCGTGGCCGCCGAGACCGCGGAGGGCGCTCCCGTGCCGCCGGGCGGCGGTCTGGTGGGCGCCGAGGCGGTCCACCGGGTGCTCACCCGCTGGCTCCAGGAGTCCTCCGGCCCCCAGGTGCCGGTGCGCGCCGAGGGGTTCGCCGGGGCCGGCCCGGCGGACGAGCCGTTCCCGGGTCAGGCCCCGGTGCCGGACGCGCCGGGAACGACGGCCTGAACGGTGGGTCGAGCACGCTCAGGGACGCGCCCGTGAGGTCGCGCCCGCGTCGCCCGGGTGGGACGCGGCTCCGTCGGCTCAGGCCGACTGCCGCCGTACGAGCGCCGGGGGGAAGAGCACGGAGGGCGAGGGCCCGCCCGGCTCGCCGATCTGCTTCAGCAGCAGCCGTGCCATCTCCGCCGCCATCTCCTCCACCGGCTGCCGGACCGTGGTCAGGGGCGGGTCGCAGGCGGCCGCGGCGCTGCTGTCGTCGAAGCCGACCACCGCCACATCGGACGGCACGTCCCGACCGGCCCGGAGCAGCACCGGGAGCGCACCCAGGGCCATCAGGTCCGAGGCGATGAACACTCCGTCCAGATCCGGGCGGTCCGCCAGCAGCCGGCGCATCGCCGCGGCCCCGCCCAGATGCGTGAAGTCCCCCTCCGCGCAGGCCACGTCCTCGATGCCGTGGGCGGCGCAGGCCGCCAGGAAACCGGTCAGCCGGACCTGCCCGGCGGGCATGTCCTGGGGGCCGGAGATCGTGCCGATGCGCCGCCGCCCCAGCGCGGCCAGGTGATCGGCCGCCAGCCGCGCCCCGGCGTGCTGGTCCACCTCCACGTAGGCCAGCGGTGACGGCTTGTGCGGACGGCCCGCGAGGACGGCGGGCATCCGGGTCTCCTGGAGCAGCCCGGGCAGCGGGTCGTCGGCGTGCGTGGTGATCAGCACGACCCCGTCGACGTGGCCGTGGCGCAGATAGGAGAGCAGTTGGGTCCGGGACGCCTCGTCGTCGGCCAGCATCACGACCATCTGGATCCCCGCCGGGCGCAGTACCTCCAGCAGCCCGCTGACGACCCGGCCGAAGTACGGGTCGGAGAACATCCGGCCGACGAACGGCTCGGACATCGGCCGCCGTTCCCGCTCGGAGACCACCAGGGCCACCGAGTCGGTCCGCCGGGTCACCAGCGAGCGGGCGGCCCGGTTGGGGACGTAGCCGGTGGTCGCCACCGCCTCCTCGACGACGGTGCGCAGGGCGGGGTCGACCGTGGTCGCTCCGTTGATCACCCGGGACACCGTCGCCCGTGACACACCGGCCACGGCCGCCACGTCCTCCAAGGTCGCGGGACGTACGGGCTGCGGCACTTCGGCTGTCATGCAGCCCTTTATACCCGCAGGCCGGCCGCCCCGTTCAGCCGAGGGCCAGGTCCCGCGCCGTGACCGTGCCCGGCATGTCGGGTCCCGCGTGCACATCGGTCAGGGGCAGGCCCATGCGGGTCAGCAGGGGGCGCGGGCGGCCGAGTTCGGACACCTGCCCGGTGCGGCACCCGAACCGCGACGCCCTCCCGCGAACGGGTCGCGAAGGGGACCGGGGCCGTTGTCAGTGGTGGGCGGAAGAATGGTGACCATGACGAACTCAGCTGCTGTGCTCGCCGATGCCGCCGCCTATGCCGCCGCGGTGGAAGAGGCTTCCCTCGCCGCTGCCGCGTACTACGCCTCGGGCGAGAGCGCGCTGGACGACGACGCCTACGACCGGCTGGCGCGCGGGATAGCCGCGTACGAGGCGGCTCACCCGGAGGAGATGCTCGCCGACTCGCCCACCGGCAAGGTCGCGGGCGGGGCCGCCGTCGGCGACGTGCCGCACACGGTGCCCATGCTCTCGCTGGACAACGTGTTCTCGGCCGAGCAGTTCGCGACCTGGACCGCCTCGCTGGAGCGGCGCATCGGCAGACCGGTGACCGCGTGGAGCGTCGAGCCGAAGCTCGACGGCCTGGCGGTCGCCGCGCGCTACCGGGACGGCCGGTTCGAGCGCCTCATCACCCGGGGCGACGGCACCGCGGGCGAGGACGTCTCGCACGCGGCGGGCGCCGTCGTCGGGCTGCCGGAGCAGCTGGCCGAACCGGTCACCATCGAGGTGCGCGGCGAGATCCTCATGACGAACGACCAGTTCGACCAGGCCAACGCGATCCGTACGGAACACGGCGGCGCTCCCTTCGCCAACCCGCGCAACGGGGCGGCGGGCACGCTGCGCGCCAAGGACCGCGCCTACCGGGTGGAGACGACCTTCTTCGCCTACGGCGCGCTGCCGCTGCCCGATTCCGGGCAGCTCGGCGAGACCCTCGCCGAACTGCCCCACAGCGAGGTCCTGGGTTACGTCGCCGACCTCGGCGTGCACACGGCCGCGGGCACCGACGTGGCCCCGGTCCTGGCCACCGCGGTCGAGGGGGTCCAGGCGCGGGTGGACGCGATAGGTTCCCTGCGCGCCGCGCTGCCGTTCGGCATCGACGGGATCGTGATCAAGGCCGACCTGGCGGCCGACCAGCGCGAGGCGGGCTCCGGAACCCGCGCGCCCCGCTGGGCCATCGCCTACAAACTGCCCGCCGTGGAGAAGATCACCCGCCTGCTGGCCGTCGAGTGGAACGTCGGGCGCACGGGCATCATCGCGCCACGCGCGGTCCTGGAGCCCGTGGAGATCGACGGCTCCACCGTCGGCTACGCCACCCTGCACAACCCGGCCGACATCACCCGACGCGACCTGCGGCTGGGCGACCAGGTCATGGTCTACAAGGCCGGCGACATCATCCCGCGCATCGAGGCTCCCGTGGTGCACCTGCGCACCGGCGACGAGACGCCCATCGACTTCCCCGAGAGCTGCCCGCAGTGCGGCTCCGACATCGACACGAGCGAGCAGCGCTGGCGCTGCACCCGGGGCCGCAACTGCCGTCTGGTCGCCTCCGTCTCGTACGCGGCGGGCCGCGATCAGCTCGACATCGAGGGCCTCGGCTCCACGCGGGTCGTCCAGCTCGTCGACGCGGGGCTCGTCGCGGACTTCGCTGATCTGTTCACCCTGGAGCGCGAGCAGTTGCTCGCCCTCGACCGGATGGGCGAGACCTCCACGGACAATCTCCTGGCGGCCATCGCGACCGCCCGCACCCGGCCGCTCTCCCGGGTCTTCTGCGCCTTGGGCGTACGGGGCACGGGGCGCTCCATGTCACGCCGTATCGCGCGGTACTTCGCCACGATGGACCGGATCGTCGCCGCCGACGTGGAGACGCTCCAACGGGTCGACGGCATCGGCAAGGAGAAGGCCGCCGCGGTGGTCGCCGAGCTGGTGGAGCTGGCCCCGCTGATCGGCAAGCTCGTCGCTGCCGGGGTCACCATGACGGAGCCGGGCGCCACCCCGCCCCCGGAGCCCGGGACGGACGAGCCGGCCGGCCCGGACACGAAGGCCGACGGGGAGACCGGTGCTGACACCGGAACCGGCTCCGCGCTGCCCCTTGCGGGGATGACCGTGGTGGTCACGGGCGCGATGTCCGGAGCGTTGGAGAAGCTGTCGCGCAACCAGATGAACGAGCTGATCGAGCGGGCGGGCGGCAGGTCGTCCTCCAGCGTCTCCCAGCGCACGAGTCTGCTGGTCGCCGGGGACAAGGCCGGCTCCAAGCGCACCAAGGCGGAGGCCCTGGGGGTCCGGATCGCGGTGCCGGAGGAGTTCGCGGAGCTGGTCGGCGCGTTCCTGACGTCGGGGGAGGACGGCTGAGCCGGTGACTGCCGCGCACGCGGCGTCGGCGCACCTGTGAATCAGCGAGGAAGTGGCGTTCCAGCACCCCGTATTGCATAGTGAGGGCTCGGTCGCGCCTCGCTATCAGCGGGCCGACGGGTGCGTGGGCGGCGGCGATGGCCGGCCCGGGGGTGAGGGACGATGCGTTCTGTGCATGACGGACAGCGACCGGGTCGCGCCGTCCCCCCGTCGCCCGGACCCGCGCCGATCCCTGCTCCTTCGACCACGTCGGTACCGGCTGTTCGTGTTCCGACCGCTTCCGCGCCCGGCGAGTGGCGAGGGCCGCTTCGTCCGGGGGCGGGCCCATGGGGGAAGGGCCCCGGACCGCTTCGTGACGGGAGCGGTGCCGGGGCGTCCGGGGCGGGGCGCTCCCACCGGGTTCTCCGGGCGTACCACCGGCACCAGGGCGCACCGGGCACCCTGGCTGCGCCCGGCGGCACCCCGGCCGCCCGCGGGCTGGCGCTGGACCTCGGCAGTTCCCGTACCCGGGCCTGGGTGCCCGGCCGGGGGCTGGTTCTCGACCCGCTCCCCGGCCCCGGCCCCCACGGGGGCGCCGAGCGGCCGGTCCGGCGCGGCCGCATCGTCGACCCCGAGTCCTGCGGCCGGCAGCTCGGCCGGATCGCCGACGCGGCCCTGGGCCCGGACCGCGGGGACAGCGTGATCGTCCTCAGCCACCCGGTGCTCGCCGGGGCCGAACACCGCACCGCCGCGCGGGCTTTGCTCGCCGGGCTCGGGACGACACGCGTCCTGGTCCTCAGCAGCGCTCGGGCGGCCGCCGCATACGCCGGACCCAGGGAGACGGGCCCCCTTCTCGTCGTCGACCTGGGGGCCGAGCTGACCGAGGTCACGCTCCTCGTGGGCGGCCTGGTCGCCGACGCCCGGCAGGCCGAGAGCGGACTCGACGACCTCGACGGCCTCGATCCGGCGGCGCTGCCCGCGGTCCTCGTCGGCACGGTGCTCGACATGATCACCTCCATGTGGCGGCACGACCGGCACGGCGCGATCCGCGGAGCCCTGCGCAAGGGCCCCGTGCTCGCGGGCGGCGGCGCGCTGCGGGCCGACGTCCCCGATCGCATCGCCCGCTGCCTCGGCACCCGCGTGCGCCTGGCCGACGACCCCTCGACCACGGTCGTCCGGGGCGCCGGACAGATCCTCAGCTCCCTGCTCCGCCACCGGACGCCGCCGCCCGAGCATTCCGGCCGACCGAGGTGACGCGAAACCCGGGGCGGCCCCGGGCGAAGGCATCCCGGGTGCGCTCGGTGCCGGCCACCCTCCTACTGACCGTCCTCGCCCTGGTCTGCGGTGTTGCCACGGCGACCGGCGCGGCACCCGTCCTGACGCCCCGAAGTCTCGCCCCCGCCGTCACCGCGGCCCCGGCGCCGACCGCACCGATGACCCACCGCCACGGCACCGTCGCCCGGCCTGACATCCGGCATCGGACCGGGCAGGTCCCCGGGTCCGACCGAGGGGCGCCGGACCACGCGAGCGGCGTCCTGGCCGGGCCGGGCCCGGGCGCGGTGGCGCAGGCCGGGCACGAGCAGCCCAGGGCGGCGGCCGATCCGGCGCAGGCTCCGCGGGCGGGCACCGGCCGGCCGTACCTGCTCCTGCACGCACCGCCGCCACCGCACGACGCGCTGACCCCCGCTCCGCCGGGGCCGGCCGAGCCGCACGGCGGCGTGCGGCGGATCGCCGCGGAGTCCTTCGACGCACCCGGCAGCCGCAGGGGCGCGCTGCCCGGCGTACGGGGGCCTCCGGGCAGGACGACCACCGGTCCCACGACCGGTCATCCGTCCTGTTCTGCCGATCCGGCGTCGCGCCCTCACTGAGGTGAGGGCCCTCGGCGCCCCACCGGAGGGTTTCCATGACTCGCGCCACCACGGTGCGAGCGGTTCTGGCTGCCGCCGTCCTGCTCGTCTCCGTCTTCATCACCCTGACCATGTCGCCCAGACTCGGCCTCGACCTCCAGGGCGGCACCCGTATCGTGCTCCAGGCCCGGGACACCGCCACCGTCGAGGCGGACCGGGAGACCACCGACCGCACCCTGGAGGTGCTGCGGCAGCGCATCGACTCGCTGGGCGTCTCCGAACCGACCCTGACCCGGTCCGGCGAGGACCGGATCATCGTCGAACTGCCCGACGTCCAGGACCCGCGCCAGGCCGCCGAGGTGATCGGCCGGACGGCGCAGCTCACGTTCCACGCGGTCGAGGGCCCGGGGGAGGGGCAACCGGAGGAGAAGACCCCGCCCCCCGACTCCACCGGCCACTCCACCGGCGACTCCTCCGGTGACCCCACCTCCGACCCGACGCCCGACCGCTTGGCCCTCCCCGACGAGCAGGGCCGTCTGCTCGCCCTCGGCGAACCCCGGCTCTCCGGCGCCGGAGTCGAGGACGCGACCGCCGCGATCGACGCGCAGGGCGGAGCGGGCTGGAGCGTGTCGCTGGAGTTCCGCGAGGGCGCCGGGCAGGACTGGAAGAAGCTGACCGGCGAGGCCGCGTGCCATCCCGCCGGGGACGACCGGCGGAGGGTCGCCATCGTCCTCGACGAGAAGGTCATCTCCTCGCCGCAGGTCGACCCGTCGGTCGGCTGCCGGGCCGGACTGCCGTCGGGGGCCACCCGGATCACCGGGTCGTTCAGCGCGGACGAGGCGCGCGACCTGGCGCTGCTCATCAAGGGCGGAGCCCTGCCCGTACCCGTCGAGATCGTCGAGCAGCGGACCGTCGGCCCGACGCTCGGCGCGGCGGCCATCGACGCGAGCGCGCGGGCGGCCCTCATCGGAGCGGCCGCCACCGCGCTGTTCATCACCGTCGTCTACCGCCTCTTCGGCGCGCTGGCCGCCGTGGCGCTGGGCGCGTACGGAGTGATCTCGTACGCCGCCCTCGTCGCCCTCGGCGTCACGCTGACCCTTCCCGGGCTCGCCGGATTCGTCCTCGCGATCGGGATGGCGGTCGACGCGAACGTCCTGGTCTTCGAACGGGCCAGGGAGGAGTGCGCGGAGCGGCCGAAACGCTCCCTGCGCTCCGCGCTGACCACCGGGTTCCAGAAGGCGTGGAGCGCGGTCGCCGACTCCAACGCGACCACGCTGATCGCGGCCGGACTGCTCTTCTTCCTGGGCTCGGGCCCGGTCAAGGGCTTCGGGGTCACCCTCGCCATCGGGGTCGTCGCCTCGATGTTCTCCGCGCTGGTCATCGCCCGCGCCCTCACGGAGATCGCCGCGAACTCCCGCTTCGTCAGCGACTACCGGGGCGTCAACGGCATCGGGCGCCCCGGCGCCGTACGGACCTGGCTGGTCCGCAAGGACCCGCGGCTCTTCCGCGAACCGGTCCGCCGGCTCGTCGTCTCGGCGGCCCTGGTCGCCGTCGCGGTGGCCGGGATCGTCGTGCGCGGGGTCGATCTGGGCGTCGAGTTCACCGGTGGCCGGCTGGTCGAGTACTCCACCAGCCGCCCGGTCGACGTCGAGACGGCCCGGGACACGCTCACCGCCGCCGGGTTCGGCGACGCCGAGGTCACGACGGCGGGCGACGGCGACCTGTCGGTGCGCACCGGGAAGCTCGACAACGACGGCGAACACGCCCTGCGCGCTGCCCTCGCCGAGGAGGGCGGCGAGACGACGAAGGTCCGGGACGAACTGATCGGCCCGAGTCTCGGCGACGAACTGCGCCGCAACGCGCTGATCGCCCTGGGCGTCGCGGTGGCCGTACAACTGGCCTATCTGGCGGCCCGGTTCCGCTGGACGTTCGCCGTGGCCTCGGTCGGGGCCATGGTGCACGACGTGATCCTGGTGGTGGGGGCCTTCGCCTGGCTGGGGCGACCGGTGGACGGCATCTTCCTGGCCGCCCTGCTCACCGTCATCGGCTACTCGGTCAACGACTCCGTGGTGGTCTTCGACCGGGTACGGGAACTGTGGGGGGCGAACCGGCGGAGCCCGCTGGACACCATCGCCCGCCGGGCCGTCCTGCAGACCGTTCCGCGCACGGTGAACACCGGGATGGGCGCCCTGTTCATCCTGGCCGCCCTCGCGGTACTCGGCGGCGATTCGCTCGCCGACTTCGCGCTCGCCCTGCTGATCGGCATCGCCGTCGGCACCTGGTCCTCGGTGTTCACCGCCGTACCCGGAGCCCTGGTCCTGGAACGGACCACGAAGGCCCCGCCGCCCGCACCGGGGAAGGGCAAGGGCGCGTCGCGGGGGAAGGCCGGTGCGGCACGGCGCGACCCGCTCGACAACGGGGCGCGCGTCTGAGGTGATCCCGTGCCCCCGGGCAGCCCGTCGCCCCGGCATTACCGCCGGGGCGACGGGCGCAGCCGCCGGGTTCAGGCGCCAGGGGCTACGTGGGCGTGCAGATAGGCGGCGGTCTCCCGGTCGGCGGGCAGGAACGTCTCGATGGCCAGCTCGGCCACCGTCACGTCCATCGGCGTGTTGAACGTCGCGATCGACGACACGAACGACAGCACCCGGCCGCCGTGTTCGAGCAGCATCGGCAGCGCGAACGCGGCGGCGGCCCGCCTCCGGTCCGTAGCGCCCGCCGCCCGGCCACGGCCGCCGTGCCCGCCGGCGCGGTCCGTGCCGCCTTCCGTTGAGGGGGCCGGATACGCGGCCACCTCGTCGTGCAGCTCGCGCAGCGCGGGTGAGCGTTCGAGTGCGATCTGACGGTCCATCTGCGCCAGCAGGTCCGCCCGCCACTCCCGGAGGTTCACGATGCGCGGGGCGAGGCCCTCCGGGTGGAGGGTCAGCCGCATGGCGTTCACCGGCGGGGTCAGCAGCTTCTCCGACACCCCGTCCAGCATCAGCGCGATACCCCGGTTGGCCGCCACCACCCCGTAGGTGCCGTCCACCACGAGCGCCGGATACGGCTCGTACGCCGCGAGCAGCCGGTCGAGGCTCTCGCGCAAGGAAGCCATCGCGGGGTCGTCGAGCGGCGTCTGCGGATAGCGGGGCGCGTAACCGGCGATCACGAGAAGGGCGTTGCGTTCACGGACCGGTACGGCCAGCTGTTCGGCCAGTCGCAGGACCATGTCCTCGCTGGGCCGGGAGCGGCCCGTCTCGATGAACGAGATGTGGCGGGCCGAGGAGTCCGCGCGCAGGGCCAGCTCCAACTGGCTGATGCGCCGCTGTTCCCGCCAGTCCCGCAGTAGTGGCCCCACTCCCGTGTCGGGCAAGACAGTTGTCATGCCAAGACCGTAACGTCACGAGCGGGCCGGACGGCGGCCGCGCCGGTACGGACCGCCCCCGCCCGCTGTGACGCACACGTCGATCCACGTTCCACCGAGACCCACGGGAGCCGTGCCATGAGCGCCGAACCGCTGTCGCCGACCGAGATCGACCGTCGGCTGGAGAGCCTGCCCGGCTGGGCGCTGGAAGGCGACCGGATCACCCGGACCTTCCGGTTGCCCTCGCACTTCGCCGCCGCCGCGCTGACGGTCCACATCGCGCGGATCCAGGACGAGCTGAACCACCACTCCGACCTGACGCTCGGCTACAACACGGTGGCCCTCACCGTCCACACGCACGACGCGGGCGGCGCGATCACCGAGAAGGACCTCGCGCTCGCCGCCCAGGTGGCGGCCGCCGCCCCGGCACACGGGGCCGAATAGCCTCCGGCCGAGCCGAACGGCCCACCGTCCTTCCGGCTCAGGCCACCGTGCCGAACCTCGGGTGCGCGCCGAGCCACTGCGCGTAGCTCGGGCTGCGCGAGACCGCCTCCGCGTACGCCGCGCGGGTCGCGCCCGCCACCAGCCCCGCCGCGGCGTCGGCGGCGGGGGAGCGCGGATGCCGGCCCACCAGGTGACGCCAGCTGAGCGGCGCACCGGCCAGCGGTCTGGTCACCAGGCCGGGCGTCGGCGGGAACGTCGCCCGGCACAGCCCGATCGCCCGCCCCACCTGCACCAGATGGACGACGGACGAGGTGTCCGTCTCGTACACCGACACCGGGGTGAAGCCGGACCGCGCGCAGGCCGCGGTGAAGCAGTCGGCGAAGCAGCCGTCGCCCGGCACGTCCGCCCAGCACTCGTCCGCGAGCGCGGCCAGGTCCAGTTCCGCTTCGCCGGCCAGGGGGTGGTCATCCGGCAGCATCACGAAGACCGGGTCCACCCCGACGACCTCCCAGACCAGCCGGTCCGCCAGCGGCGGCGGACTCTCGCCGCACGTCCCGATCAGCGCGAAGTCCAGCCGCCCGTCGATCACCAGCGAGGCGATCTCGTCCACCGACCACGAGGTGTACGTCGACACCGTCGCCGCCGGGTGCGCGGCGGCCATCCGGTCCACCAGACCGCCGAGCAGCGGACCGTGGGTGCCGCCCAGCCGGAACCGGTCCAGCGCCCCCCTGGCATTGGCGAACCGCACGGCCTCCGCCTGGAGTTCACTGACCGCGGGCAGCACCACCCGGGCCCGTTCCAGCACCAGTTCGCCGAGCGGGGTGGCACGGGCTCCGGTGTGGTCACGGTCGAAGAGAGCGCCGCCCAGGGCCTTCTCGATCCGCCGCAGCTGAGCGCTGAGAGCGGGCTGGGCAAGCCCCAACGTGGCGGCGGCCTTGGTGAGGCTGCCCGTGTCGGCTATCGCACGGACCGTTCGCAGATGGCGCAACTCCAGCTCCATAAGGGCAAGTTATGGGCCCGGACGCAGCCCGGCAATACGCCTGCTCCGCCTATCGTTCGGTCGGTGTACACGGGCCGTACTCCGCCGGGCAGGCCGGCGGGGTACGGCGTTCCGGTTCAGCCGTGCCAGGCACCGTCCGCGGCGGCCTCGCGGGCGAAGTCGGCGAGGTCCTTCGGCTCCCGCCCCAGCACCCGCTTCACCTCGTCCGTCGTCGCCGCGTTGTGACCGTCCAGCAGCGTGGCGAACAGCTCGGCCAGGAACGCGGCCTCCGCCTCGGACACCCCGAACTCCGCCAGCAGCGAGGCGTACGCGGGCCCGGTCACCGGCACGTACAGCACCGCCCGGCCCGTCGCCCGGCCCAGCACCTCGGCCGCCTCCTCGAAGGTCAGGGACCGCGGTCCCGTCAGCTCGTACACCGCCCCCGCGTGCCCGTCCCCGGTCAGCGCGGCCACCACCACGTCGGCCAGGTCGTCGAGGTCCAGGAACGGTTCGGCCGTCGTGCCCGCGGGGAACACCAGCTCGCCGCCGAGCACGCCGTCCAGCAGCGCGCCCTCACTGAAGTTCTGCGCGAAGAACGCCGACCGGACGACCGTGACCTCCACCGCCCCGGCGGCCCCGCGCAGCGCCTCCTCCGCGACGACCGCCCGCGGTTCGCCGCGCCCCGACAGCAGCACCACCCTGCGCACCCCGCACGCGGCCGCGGTCCGCCCGAAGGCGGCCATCGCCTCCGCCGCCCCGGGCACCGCCAGGTCCGGGTAGTACGCCACATAGGCGGCCTGCGCGCCGTCCAGGGCCGCCGTCCAGCCCGTGTCGTCCTGCCAGTCGAACGGCACGTCGCCCGTGCGCGAACCCGAGCGGACCGGAACTCCGAGGGCGGCCAGCCGCTCGGTCACCCGTCGGCCGGTCTTGCCCGTTCCGCTCGTCACCAGGACCGTTCCCGTCATCCGTCCCACGCCTCGCCCGTCGCGTTCGGCGGTGCCGGTGCCGGTGCCGGTGCCGGTGTCGTTGCTGTTGCCGTCGTCTCGTCGTGTGTACGTGTTCTCCGTCATGGCTCCAGGCTCCCGGGCCCGCCCCCGCCCGGACATGCTCCAAAGGCTCAGGCACCTACGCCTGAGTCCACGGCCACGCCTCCGGGCGGCCACGCGTCTACGCTGGCGGCCATGGACGCTCTCGCCGGACTCCTGGACGGGCCTCGGGCCCGGGGCGCGTTTCTGCTCCGCATGGTGATGGAGCCGCCCTGGGCGGTACGGGTCGAGGACCGGGCGCCGATCTGCCTCATGTCGGTCCGGCGCGGTACGGCCTGCATCGTCCCGTCCGACGGAGGCGAACCGGTCCTGCTCGGTCCCGGGGGCATCGCGGTGGTCCGCGGCCCCGATCCGTACACCGTCGCCGACGCGCCCGGGACGACACCCCACGCCCTCGTCGGGCCCGGCGGTGTCTGTACGACGCTGCACGGCCGCCCGCTCTCGCAGGACATGGTGCTGAACGTACGGACCTGGGGAAACGCGGCCGACGGCGCCACGGCCGTCCTCGTCGGCACCTACCTGCTGGACGGCGAGATCAGCCGCCGGCTGCTGGACGCCGTGCCCCCGCTCCTCACGGTCCCCGCCGACGCGCGGACCCGGCCGCTGCTGGACCTGCTCGACGCGGAGATCGCCCAGGACGAGCCGGGCCAGCGCGTCGTCCTGGACCGGCTGCTGGACCTGCTGCTCATCGCCGTGCTCCGCGCCTGGTTCGCGCGGCCCGGGGCCGGTGCTCCCGCCTGGTACCGCGCGATGGGCGACCCGGTCGTGGGCGCGGCGCTCCGGCTGCTCCAGAACGACCCGGCGCACCCCTGGACGGTCGCCTCGCTCGCCGCTCGCGCAGGGGTGTCCCGGGCCGGCCTGGCCCGCCGGTTCACCGAGCTGGTCGGGGAGCCGCCGATGGCGTATCTCACCGGCTGGCGGCTCGCCGTCGCGGCCGACCTGCTGCGCGAGAGCGACGCCACGGTGGAGGCCGTGGCCCGGAAGGTCGGCTACAGCGCGCCCTTCGCCTTCAGCGCCGCGTTCAAGCGGGTCAGGGGGGTCAGCCCGCAGGAGTACCGCGGCGGTACGCCGGGAAACCACCTCGATTTGCCGGACCGGCAACGAACCTTGCCGCCGGAACCCCTTCCGGGGAGGCTGGCCCCATGAGCAGCCACGCCGGTCACGGCCACCACGACGCGCACGCCGCCACCACCCCCGTACAGGCACATGCCCACGGCCATGCCCATGCCCCCGCGCATGGATCGGGGGGCGCTCCGGCGACGGACATCGACTGGGACGTTCTCGGTCCCCTGTTGGAGCAGGAGGCGGAACTCAACGGCGCGCAGTACGAGGAGGCGGCGCGTTGGATCGCCGCCCTGCCCACCGCGCCGAAGGTCCGCCGGGTCCTGGACATCGGCAGCGGCCCCGGCGTCGTCTCGTGCCTTTTGGCCGAGGTCTTCCCGGAGGCCGAGGTGGTGGCTGTGGACGCCACGCCCGCTCTCCTGGAACGCGCGAAGAACCGTGCGCGACGTCTCGGCGTGATCGACCGCTTCCAGACCCTGGAGGCGGAACTGCCCGCGGACCTCGACCGGTTGGGCGAGGCCGATCTGATCTGGGCGGGCAACTCCCTGCACCACCTGGGCGATCAGCGCGCCGCGCTGGCGGGCTTCGCCGGGCTTCTGCGGGCCGGCGGGACGGTCGCGCTCGTCGAGGGCGGCCTGCCCACCCGGCGGCTGCCCCGCGACATCGGGATCGGAGAACCCGGTCTGGAGGCCCGCATGGGCGCGGCCGCCGCCACGCGCTTCGAGCACATGCGATCCGAACTCCCCGGCGCGAAGCGGGAGATCGAGGACTGGAGCGCGCTCTTCACCGCGGTGGGCCTCGCCCCGCAGGGCACCCGCAGCTTCCTCCTCGACCTGCCCGCCCCGCTCTCCCGCCCGGTCCGCGACCACGTCGTCGCGAGCATCGCCCGCGAGCGCGAGGTGCTCGGCGAGCTGCTGACGGCCGAGGACAGTGCCGTGCTGGACCGGCTGCTGGACCCCGAGGACCCCGAAGGCCTCCACCACCGCCCCGACGTCCATCTGCTCACCGCCCGCACGGTCCACCTGGGACGACGCGAGCGGTAGCCGACGCGGAGGGTCACCGCTCCGGCTACCCCGCCGGCTCCAACGTCCACCACTGGAAGGGGGAGTCGGTGTCCTCCCACTGCTGAACCGTGCCCCCGGCCTCGGTGGAGCGGTCCGCGACCTCCATGACCAGCCCGCTGATGAAACTCACCAGCGTCACCGTTCCGGGGGCCTCCGGGTGCTGCTCGATCAGCCACTCCTGGGCGCCGAAGTTGTTGGCCTTCCACTGCTGGATCCGGGTGCCGTTCACCGTGTCGGCATTGGCCACGTCCAGCCGCTTCCCGCTGTGCTCGTTGACCAGGTGGAAGAGGGCCGCGCCCTCGTGCACCGGGGACAGCCGCCACACCTGCGCCGCCGTCCCGTCGTCCTTCCCCTGCTGGACCCGGGCCCCGCTGCCCTTGGCCGCGCCGTACACCTCCAGCACCAGCCCGCTGCCGACGTTGCGCAGACGGTACGGGCCCGCCTCGACGACGGGCGCGAGTTCGCCGCTCATGTTCCTGGTCTCCCCGGTTGACGTGTGCACTGCCGCCGGGCCGTCACGCGGCCGACGACGGCGCCCCTGCCGTGATCACGGCAGGGGCGCCGGACTGCCGGACGCGCTCAGGCGCCGACGTGGAACTCCGCCGGGTCGGGGCCGAGCCGCTTGCCCTCGTCCAGGGCCGCGAAGGCGGCGAGGTCGTCGGCGTCCAGCTCGAAGCCGAACACGTCGAGGTTCTCCTCGATCCGCGACGGGGTCACGGACTTCGGGATCACGATGTTGCCGGTCTGCAGGTGCCAGCGCAGCACCGCCTGGGCCGGGGTGCGGTCGTGCTTCTGGGCGATGGCGACGACCGTCGGCACCTCCAGCAGGCCCTTGCCCTGGCCCAGCGGCGACCACGCCTCGGTGGCGATGCCGTGATCGGCGTGGAAGGCGCGGGACTCGGCCTGCTGGAGCTGCGGGTGCAGCTCGATCTGGTTGACAGCTGGGACCACGGACGTCTCGGCGAGCAGCCGCTTCAGGTGCTCGGGGTGGAAGTTCGACACGCCGATGGCCTTCGCGCGGCCGTCGGCGAGGATCTTCTCGAACGCCTTGTACGTGTCGGTGTACGCGTCCTTCGCCGGGACCGGCCAGTGGATCAGGTACAGGTCGACGTAGTCGAGGCCGAGCTTGTCCAGCGAGGCGTCGAAGGCGCGCAGCGTGCTGTCGTGGCCCTGGTCGCTGTTCCACAGCTTCGTGGTGACGAACAGCTCCTCGCGGGCGACGCCGGACGCGGCGATGGCCTTGCCGGTGCCCGTCTCGTTCTCGTAGACCGCGGCGGTGTCGATGCTCCGGTACCCGGTCTCGATGGCCGTGGCGACCACCTTCTCCGCCTCGTCGTCCGGCACCTGCCAGACACCGAAACCGAGCTGCGGCATGTCGAGGCCGTTGTTGAGGGTGATGGAGGGGACCTGGCTCACGAGCGGTCGATCCTAACGTCGTCGGTTGATAACTCCCCACGACAACGACCGGGCGGGCCGAGGCATTCCCACGGCCCGGGGTCAGTGGTACAGGGCGTCGACCTCGACCGCGTACGCCGTCTCGATCGCCTTCCGCTTCAGCTTCAGCGACGGTGTCAGCAGCCCCAGTTCCTCGGTGAACGGATGGGCCAGGATCCGGAACGTACGGATGGACTCGGCCTGGGACACCGCCGTGTTGGCGGCCACCACCGCCCGGCGGACCTCCATCTCCAGGTCCGGGTCCCGCACCAGGTCGGCCGGGCCGAGCGGGGTGCGGCCCTGCATCGACAGCCAGTGGTCCACGGACTCCTGGTCGACGGTGACGAGCGCCGCGATGTAGGGGCGGTCGTTGCCGACGACGATGCACTGCGCCACCAGCGGGTGCGCCCGTACGCGCTCCTCCAGACCGGTCGGGGAGACGCTCTTGCCGCCGGACGTCACCAGGATCTCCTTCTTCCGCCCGGTGATCGTCAGATAGCCGTCCTCGTCCAGCGCACCGAGGTCCCCGGTCGCCAGCCAGCCGTCCCGCAGCACCGCCCGGGTGGCCTCGGGGTTGCCCAGATAGCCGGAGAACACGTTCGGCCCGTGCACCCACACCTCGCCGTCGTCCGCGATGTGCACCGACGTCCCCGGAATCGGCTGCCCGACCGTCCCGTAGCGGGTGCGCTCGGGCGGATTCGCCGTCGCCGCCGCGGTCGACTCGGTGAGCCCGTACCCCTCGAACACCGTCACCCCGGCGCCGGCGAAGAACAGCCCGAGCCGGCGGTCCATGCCGGAGCCGCCCGACATCGCGTGCCGCACCCGGCCGCCCATCGCGTCGCGGACCTTCTTGTACACGACCTTGTCGAAGAACTGGTGCTGTATCCGCAGCGCGGCCGAGGGGCCGGGACCGTCCCCGAACGCCTTCAGTTCCAGGGCCTCGGCGTACTTCACCGCGATGTCGACGGCCTTGTCGAACGGCCCGGCCCGGCCCTCCGCCTCGGCCTTGCGCCGGGCCCCGTTGAGCACCTTCTCGAAGATGTACGGCACCGCCAGGATGAACGTCGGCCGGAACGTCACCAGGTCGGGCATCAGCGCGTTCGCGGACAGCTCCGGCTGGTGGCCGAGCTTGACCCGGCCACGGATCGCGGCGATCTCGACCATCCGCCCGAAGACATGGGCCAGCGGCAGGAAGAGGAGGGTGGCCGCCTCGTCGCCCGGCTTGGAATGGAACACCGGCTCCCAGCGCGAGACCATCGTGTCGCTCTCGAACATGAAGCTCGCGTGGGTGATCACACACCCCTTGGGGCGGCCCGTCGTCCCCGAGGTGTAGATGACGGTCGCCACGGAGTCGGGCGTCACCGCGCGCCGGTGCCGCTGCACCACCTCGTCGTCGATCCCCGCGCCCGCCCCGAGCAGCTCGTCCACCGCTCCGGCGTCCAGCTGCCACAGCCGCTTCAGATGCGGCAGCCGGTCGATCACCGACCCGACGGTCATCGCGTGGTCCTCGTGCTCGACCATCACCGCCACCACCTCGGCGTCGTGCAGCATCCACAGGACCTGCTCGGCGGAGGAGGTCGGGTAGATCGGCACCGACTGGGCCCCGACGGTCCAGAGCGCGAAGTCGAAGAGCGTCCACTCGTACCGCGTACGGGACATCAGGGCGACCCGGTCGCCGAACCGCACTCCGTGCGCGATCAGCCCTTTGGCGAGGGCCAGCACGGCATCGCGGAAGTCCCCGGCGGTCACATCACGCCACTGGCCCCGGGCGTCCTTGCGGCCGAGCGCGACGCGGTGCGGGTCGTCCTCCGCGTAGTCGAAGACCACATCGGCCAGACCGCCGACTTGAGGCGCCGCCGCCATGGGTGGGACAGTGAAATCGCGCAATGACATGCTCCTCGTGGCGCTCCGCACAGCGCCGCGACGCTACCCCAAGCGGGGGCCCGGCGGGAGAGGTCCGAAACCTCCGTACGCGTGGCCGTCGACACAGGTCAACCGTCGAAATCCGGCCAGATGGGCAAGGCTCGGGCGCACGGCCGGTCCAGTTCTGACCGAGGGGTAAGCGGCTCGCGCCGGAATCTCCACCGAATCCGACCGCGGCGACCACTGCGCCACCCCCGCCACCGGGACCGCCCCGACCACTCCGACCACCGACCCACAGCGACCGGCGTGCCACCGCGCCCACCAAAGGCCCGGACAGCGGCTAAGGCGCCTCCCCGCCACCCGTCCCGCGGTGCAGCCGGTCGCCGCCCGTCAGGATCGCCGAGGCCAGCGCGCCGGCCGCCTCCTGGGCCGCGCCCCGCCGGTCCCCGTGCAGCAGGACGAAGTCGACTCCGCCGAGCTCCGGCAGCCCTGCTCTGGCCGGAACCGGCACGAGCCCCGGCGGGACCATCCCCCGGGAGTGCGCCATCACCCCCAGGCCCGCCCGCGCCGCCGCGACCAGACCGCTCAGGCTCGTGCTCGTGCAGGCGATCCGCCAGGCCCGCCCGTGCTCCTCCAGCACTTCCAGGGCGCGGGCCCGGGTGATGGCCGGTGGCGGAAAGACGACCAGCGGTACGGGGCGCTCCGGATCGAGGCGCACCTGTGGCGCCCCGATCCAGTCGAGCGCGTCCTGCCACATCAGCTCGCCGTGGGTGTCCCCGGTCCGCCGCTTGGCCAGCACCAGATCCAGCCGGCCCGCCGCGAGCTGCCGGTGCAGCGTCCCGGACAGCTCAACGGTCAGCTGGAGCTCTACCTCCGGATGGTCGCGGCGGAAGGACTCCAGGATCTCGGGGAGCCGGGTCAGCACGAAGTCCTCCGAGGCTCCGAACCGCAGCCGCCCGCGCAGCCGGGTCCCCGCGAAGAACGCCGCCGCCCGCTCGTGGGCCGCCAGGATCGACCCCGCGAAGCCGAGCATCGCCTCGCCGTCGTCCGTGAGATCGACGCGATGGGTGTCCCGGGCGAACAACTGCCGCCCGACCGCCTCCTCCAGCCGCCGGACGTGCTGGCTGACCGTGGACTGACGGATCCCGAGCCTGCGTGCGGCCTGCGTGAAGCTCAGCGTCTGGGCGACGGCGAGGAAGGTACGCAGCTGGGCGGGGTCGTACGTGGCGTCCGGCCGGTGCGCGTTCATGGAGTGCGCGTTCATAGGGTGCACGTTATCGAGAACCGTGATGACAGTCAGAGCGGTATGCCCGATGCCCGATGGCGCCGTACAGGAGCAGGATGGACGCCGAAACGGATCGCCTACCTCCGGAGCACCCCCGCACATGTCCCGCCGTATCCCGCGACTGCCGTCCTGGCTGCCGGTCGACGCCTACCTCCTGGCGCTCGCCGCCACCGTGGCCCTCGCGGCGCTGCTGCCCGCCCGGGGGACCGCCGCCGACGTGGCGGGCGGGGCCTCCACCGGTGCGGTCGCCCTGCTGTTCTTCCTCTACGGGGCGCGGCTCTCCACCGCCGAGGCGCTCGACGGGGTCAAGCACTGGCGCCTGCACCTCACCGTCCTGGCCTGCACCTTCGTCGTCTTCCCGCTGCTGGGGCTGGCGAGCGGGGGACTGGTGCCGTACGTGCTGACGCCGGAGCTCCAGGCAGGCTTCCTCTTCCTGTGCCTGGTCCCCTCCACGATCCAGTCCTCCATCGCCTTCACCTCGATCGCCCGGGGCAACGTGCCCGCCGCGATCTGCGCCGGATCCTTCTCCAGCCTCGCCGGGATCCTCGTGACCCCGCTGCTCGCCGCACTGCTCCTCGGCTCGACCGGGGGCGGATTCTCGGCGGACTCCCTGCTGAAGATCGTGCTCCAGCTGCTCGTCCCCTTCCTCGCCGGACAGCTGCTGCGCCGCTGGGTCGGCGGCTTCCTCACCCGGCACAGGAAGGTCCTCGGCCTGGTCGACCGGGGGTCCATCCTGCTCGTCGTCTACACCGCGTTCAGCCAGGGGATGGTCGCCGGTGTCTGGCACCAGGTCACCCCGGCCCGGCTCGGCGCGCTGCTCGCCGCCGAGGCGGTCCTGCTGGCGCTGATGCTCACCCTGACCTGGTACGGGGCACGGCGGCTCGGGTTCGGCCGGGCGGACCGGATCGCCATCCAGTTCGCCGGGTCGAAGAAGAGCCTGGCGGCCGGGCTGCCGATGGCGAGCGTGATCTTCGGGGCGCACGCGAGCCTCGCCGTGCTGCCCCTGATGCTCTTCCACCAGATGCAGCTGATGGTCTGCGCGGTCATCGCCAAGCGCCGCTCGCGCGATCCCGTGGAGCCTCCGTTCCGGGACGACCCGGCGGGAGCCGCTTCCGGGCCGCTGTCGGACCGGGCGGTTACGGTGAACCGGTAGTCCGCAGCGAGGGAGAGCAGAGGCCATGAGTGACGAGAGCGGCACGCCGGCCGACGACTTTCCGCACGGAGCGGGCAACCCGGCCCGCGGCGCCCTGCGGGCGGCGGGCTATACCCGCCTCGACCAGCTCACCACCGTGACCGCGGCCGAGGTGCTGGCGCTCCACGGGGTCGGCCCGAAGGCGGTCAGGGTGCTCCGCGAGGCGCTGGCCGCGGAGGGCCTGGCCTTCGCGGGGGAGTGAGCGACGGCCCCGTACCGACTCCCCCGTCGTACGGGCGCCCCCGTCGTCCGTACGGGCGCCCCGTCTCAGCCCTGCGGGGCTGCCGCCTCCAGCGCGATCCGGTGCTCACCCGCGTACACGTTCATCGACGGTCCGCGCAGGAAGCCGACCAGCGTCAGTCCGCTCTCCGCCGCCAGGTCCACGGCCAGCGACGACGGCGCCGAGACCGCCGCGAGCACCGGGATCCCCGCCATCACGGCCTTCTGCGCCAGCTCGAACGAGGCCCGCCCCGACACCAGCAGAACGGCCCGCGACAGCGGCAGCCGGTGGTCCGTCAGCGCCCGGCCCACCAGCTTGTCGACCGCGTTGTGCCGCCCCACGTCCTCCCGTACGTCCAGCAGCTCGCCCTCCTCGGAGAACAGGGCGGCGGCGTGCAGGCCGCCCGTCCGGTCGAACACCCGCTGCGCGGCCCGCAACCGGTCCGGCAGGACGGACAGCAGCTCCGGGGTGACCCGCACCGGGGGAGCGTCGGCCACCGGGTGCCGGGTCGTGGTGCGTACCGCGTCCAGGCTGGCCTTGCCGCACAGGCCGCACGAGGACGTGGTGTATACGTTGCGCTCCAGCGTGATGTCGGGGACCTGGACTCCGGGTGCGAGCTGCACATCCACCACGTTGTAGGTGTTCACACCGTCCGCCGTCGCGCCGGCGCAGTAGACGATCGACTGCACCTCGTCCCCCTCGGCGATCACTCCCTCGCTGACCAGGAAGCCCGCGGCCAGCGCGAAGTCGTCGCCCGGCGTCCGCATGGTGATGGCCAGCGGCCGGCCGTTGAGACGGATCTCCAGGGGTTCCTCCGCCACCAGGGTGTCCGCGCGGGCGGAGACGGCACCGTCCCGGATGCGGAGGGTGCGGCGGCGTTCGGTGACCCGTCCCATAGAGCTGAACCCGATTCTGTCGTGTGCGGCTGTTCGTGCGGCTGTTTCCGTCCCGGCGCACAAGCCGAAACCGGACCCCCTCATTCTCCGGGTCATTGTCCGGCACGTGCACCGGCGTGTCGCGGCCACCGGTACAGCACGCTGACCAGGCTGTTGTCAACGCTCCAACGTGTGGGCCCGATTCCTGTGGGATCACGTGCCCCCGTACCCGGCGGTAGCGACCAAGACTGGATGTTTCCTGCCCTACCCGACGATGGGAACCCGTATGACCGGCTCACGTGTCGTGGCGCTCGGCCACTACCAGCCCGCCAAGGTGCTCACCAACGACGATCTGGCGGCCATGGTCGACACGAGCGACGAGTGGATCACCAGCCGGGTCGGTATCAAGACCCGTCACGTGGGAGGCCCAGGGGAGCCGGTGGACGAGATGGCCGCGCACGCGGCAGCCAAGGCGCTGGCCACGGCCGGTCTGGCGCCCTCGGACATCGATCTGGTCCTCGTCGCCACCTCCACCGCGATCGACCGGTCCCCGAGCATGGCGGCGCGGGTCGCGGCCCGGCTCGGCATGGGCTCGCCCGCCGTGATGGACATCAACGTGGTGTGCTCCGGCTTCACGCACGCGCTGGCCACCGCCGACCACGCGATCCGGGCCGGTGCGGCGACCCGGGCGCTGGTCATCGGCGCCGACAAGATGGCCGACATCGCGGACTGGACCGACCGCTCCACCTGCGTCCTGCTCGGCGACGGCGCGGGCGCCGCGGTCGTCACCGCCGACCCGTCCGCCCCCGACACCCCGGACGGGCCCGGCATCGGACCGGTGCTGTGGGGCTCCGTGCCGGAGATGGGCAACGCGGTCCGCATCGAGGGGACGCCGCCGCGCTTCGCGCAGGAGGGGCAGTCCGTCTACCGCTGGGCCACCACCCAGCTCCCCCCGATCGCCCGCCGGGTCTGCGAGAAGGCGGGCATCGCCCCGGAGGACCTGGGCGCGGTCGTCCTGCACCAGGCCAATCTGCGGATCATCGAGCCGGTCGCCCGCAAGATCGGCGCGGTCAACGCCGTCATCGCCCGGGACGTGGTGGACTCCGGCAACACCTCCGCCGCCTCCATCCCGATGGCGCTGTCCAAGCTGGTCGAGCGCGGCGAGGTCGCCTCGGGCGCGCCTGTCCTCCTCTTCGGCTTCGGCGGGAACCTCTCCTACGCGGGCCAGGTCATCCGCTGCCCCTGACCGCCCTCCGCGGAGCTTCGTGACCCCTCCTCGACCATCTTTGTCCTGAGTGTGGAAAAAGTTGGGGCGGATTCCTGCGCAACTTCTTCCCACTCCGGGAAAGCGCTGCTACGTTCCCCTCGAAAGCCCGACGGACTGGCCGATGTGGCGGGGAGGGACGCGTGAGACGTATGACGGCACGACCCGCGAACGCGCATCAGGCACGGCTGCTCCGGCTGCTGCGCGACGGGGGCCCCAACTCCCGTGCGCAACTGGGTGATCAGGTCGAGCTGTCGCGCTCGAAGCTCGCCGTCGAGGTGGACCGGCTGCTGGAGACCGGTCTGGTGGTGGCCGACGGACTCGCCGCGTCGCGCGGCGGGCGCCGCTCGCACAACATCCGGCTCGCCCCCGAACTGCGCTTCCTCGGCGTCGACATCGGCGCGACCTCGATAGACGTGGCCGTCACCAACGCGGAGCTGGAGGTACTGGGACACCTCAACCACCCGATGGACGTGCGCGAGGGACCCGTAGCCGTCTTCGAGCAGGTCCTGTCGCTGGCCGCCAAACTGCGGGCCTCCGGGCTCGCCGAGGGCTTCGACGGCGCGGGCATCGGGGTCCCCGGCCCCGTCCGCTTCCCCGAGGGCGTGCCGGTCGCGCCGCCGATCATGCCCGGCTGGGACGGGTTCCCGGTCCGCGAGGCGCTCAGCCAGGAGCTGGGCTGCCCCGTCATGGTCGACAACGACGTGAACCTCATGGCGATGGGGGAGCAGCACGCGGGCGTCGCCCGTTCCGTGGGCGACTTCCTCTGCGTCAAGATCGGTACGGGCATCGGCTGCGGCATCGTCGTCGGCGGTGAGGTCTACCGCGGTACGACCGGCAGCGCCGGGGACATCGGGCACATCCAGGTCGACCCGGACGGCCGGCCCTGCGCCTGCGGCAACAAGGGCTGCCTGGAGGCCCACTTCAGCGGCGCGGCCCTCGCCCGCGACGCGGAGGACGCCGCCCGGGAGGGCCGCTCACCCGAACTCGCCGTCCGGCTGGAGGCGGTGGGCCGCCTCACCGCGGCCGACGTGGCGGCCGCCGCCGCGGCCGGCGACGCCGCCGCGCTCGACCTCATCCGCGAAGGCGGCAACCGACTCGGCCAGGTCATCGCGAGCCTGGTCAGCTTCTTCAATCCCGGTCTGGTGGTGATCGGCGGCGGGGTCACCGGCCTCGGTCACAACCTCCTCGCCAGTGTCCGTACCCAGGTCTACAAGCAGTCCCTGCCCCTGGCCACCGGCAATCTCCCCATCGTGCTGGGCGAGTTGGGGCCCACCGCCGGAGTGATCGGCGCGGCCCGGCTCATCAGCGACCACCTCTTCTCACCGGCCTGACCCCAGGCCGCAGCACGCACCACGGAACCACCCCGTCAGCAGCCGTTCGCGGTGCCGCCGGCTCCACGGCACCTCCAGCCCTGCGCCCTGTCCGCTCAACCGGCCCTCCCCGGCCCCTCGGCACCGCCCGAGCAGGGGAGACCCCATTCGCCGAGGGGATTTCGTCATGGCACCAGAACCACCCCTGCTCACCATGTCCGGCATCACCAAGCTCTTCCCGGGCGTCCGCGCCCTGGACGGCGTCGACCTGGAAGTCCAGGCCGGCGAGGTCCACTGCCTCCTCGGCCAGAACGGTGCGGGCAAGTCCACCCTCATCAAGGTGCTCGCCGGAGCCCACCAGCCCAACGACGGCGAGATCACCTGGCGCGGCGAGAAGGTCCAGCTCAAGTCGCCGATCGCCGCCATGCGCCTGGGCATCGCGACCATCTACCAGGAACTCGACCTGGTCGAGGGGCTGTCGGTCGCCGAGAACGTCTTCCTCGGCCACGAGCCGACCAGCGCCGGCTTCATCGTCCGTACGGGGGAGGGGCGCACCGCCGCGAAAGCGCTGCTGGCCCGCCTCGGACACCCGGAGATCGACCCCGGCCGGCACGTCGGCGACCTCTCCGCCGCCCAGCAGCAGATCGTCTCCATGGCGCGGGCGCTCTCCCACGACGTACGGCTCATCGTGATGGACGAGCCCTCGGCCGCCCTCGACCCCGACGAGGTCGACAACCTCTTCCGTATCGTCGAGGGCCTCACCGCCGACGGGGTGGCCGTCGTCTACATCTCGCACCGCCTGGAGGAGATCCGCCGCATCGGCGACCGGGTCACCGTCATCAAGGACGGCAGGACCGTGGCCGTCGGGCTGCCCGCCGCCGACACCCCCACCCGCGACATCGTTGCCATGATGACCGGCCGCGACGTCGCCTATGTCTTCCCGCCGCGCCCCGAGGAGCCGGCTACTGCCACCGCCGAACCCGTGCTCCGGGTCCAAGGCCTGTCCCGCAAGGGCGAGTTCGCCCCCGTGGACCTCGAACTGCGCCCCGGCGAGATCGTCGGTCTGGCCGGACTCGTCGGCTCGGGGCGCTCGGAGATCCTGGAGACGATCTACGGAGCCCGCAAGGCGAGCACCGGAACCGTCACCGTCGCGGGCAAGCAGCTCCGCCCCGGCAGCGTCCGCGCCGCCGTCGCCGCGGGCATCGGTCTCGCGCCCGAGGAACGCAAGGCGCAGGCCCTGCTGATGACCGAGTCGGTCACCCGTAACGTCTCCGTCTCCTCCCTCTCCCGCTTCGCCCGGATCGGCTGGATCGACCGGGGCGGGGAGCGGAAGGCCGCGCAGAGCGCCACGCGCGAACTGCAGATGCGGCCCGACAACCCGGACGCCGCCGTCCGCACCCTCTCCGGCGGCAACCAGCAGAAGGCCGTGCTCGCCCGCTGGCTGCTGCGCGGCTGCCGGGTCCTGCTGCTGGACGAACCCACCCGTGGCGTCGACGTCGGCGCGCGCGCCGAGCTCTACGCCGTGATCCGCCGGCTGGCCGACGAAGGCCTCGCCGTTCTGCTCGTCTCCAGCGAAGTGCCCGAAGTCCTGGGCCTCGCCGACCGGGTGCTGGTCCTCCGCGAGGGCGAAGTGGTCCACACGGCCCCCGCCCAGGAGCTCGACGAGCACCGCGTACTCGACCTCGTGATGGAAGGGAGCCCGACGCCATGACACAGCCCGCCCCGTCGGCGCAGCACAACGGGCCGGACAAGGGGGCCATCGCCGCCCCCTCCGACACGCCGCCCTCGAAGTCGCGCGGTGGCAGGCCGGCTCTCGGTCTGCGGCTCGACGTCCGGATCCTGTCCCTGCTCGGCGTCCTCGCCGCGCTGGTCCTGGTCGGCGGCATCACCGAGCCGGACGCCTTCCTGGACACCGGGAACCTCCAGCTGATCCTGACCCAGGCCTCCGTGATCGGTGTCGTCACCGTCGGCATGACCTTCGTCATCATCAGCGGCGGCATCGACCTCTCCGTCGGGGCGATGGTCGCCCTCGCCTCGGTGTGGGCGACGACCCTGGCCACCCAGGAGTACGGCTTCGCGGGCATCGCGTTCACCGCGGTGATCGTGGGTCTCGCCGCAGGACTCGTGAACGGCGTCCTCATCGCGTACGGCGGCATGGTCCCGTTCATCGCGACCCTGGCCATGCTGGCGTCCGCCCGCGGACTCGCCCTCCAGATCACCGACGGCAAGACCCAGATCGTCACCGTGGACTCGGTCCTGGACCTCGGCCTGCCCGACTCCTACATCCTCGGGATCCCGCCGCTGGTCATCATGTTCGCCGTGGTCACGATCGTCGGCTGGCTGATCCTCAACCGGACCACCTTCGGCCGCCGCACGGTCGCCGTCGGCGGCAACGCGGAGGCCGCCCGGCTCGCCGGGATCGACGTCCGCCGCCAGCGCCTGTATCTCTACCTGCTGTCCGGGTTGTGCTGCGGCATCGCCGCCTTCATGCTCATCGTGCTCGCCGGCTCCGGCCAGAACACCAACGGAAACCTGTACGAGCTCGACGCCATCGCCGCCGCGATCATCGGCGGAACCCTGCTCAGCGGCGGCCGGGGCACCATCGTCGGCTCCGTCCTCGGCGTCCTGATCTTCACCACGATCACGAACATCTTCGCGCTCAACAACCTCCAGAGCGACGTCCAGCAGATCGCCAAGGGCGCCATCATCGTCGCCGCCGTCCTGGTCCAGCGCCGCACCATGCGCGGCCGGGAGACCTGAGCGGCCCGACCACCCCGGACACCCCCGGCACCGATACGAACCCCCCGCACCCGCACCTCGTAGCACCCACCGGATGAAGGGTCAGACCGTCATGCCAGAAACCAGCCGCAGAGGGCTGCTGTTCGGAACCGCCGCCGTCTCCGCGGGCGCGCTCCTCACCGCCTGTACCAGCAACGAGCCGAAGAAGACCGAGTCGGCGGCCAACAGCGCCCCCGCCGACGACAAGCCCGGCAAGGCCGTCACCATCGGCTTCGCCGGACCGCAGGCCGACCACGGGTGGCTCAACGCGATCAACGTGAACGCGAAATCCCGGGCGGAGACGTATTCCGACGTCACCCTGGAGACCACCGAGGGCTCCAACGACACCGCCGCGCAGATCGGCCAGGTCAAGACCCTCATCAACAAGAAGGTCGACGTCCTCGTCGTCCTCCCCGCCGACGGCAAGGCGCTCACCCAGGTCGGCCTGGAAGCGATGAAGGCGGGCATCCCGGTCGTCAACCTGGACCGCATCTTCGCCTCCCCGCAGGCCTACCGCTGCTGGGTCGGCGGCGACAACTACGGCATGGGCCTCAACGCCGGGCACTACATCGGCGAGCAGCTCAAGGACAAGCCGAACGCCAAGGTCGTCGAACTCGCCGGGATCGACAACCTGGAGCTCACCAAGCAGCGCAGCCAGGGCTTCGCCGACGCCCTCAAGAACTACTCCAACATCAAGCTGGTGGCCCGTCAGGCCGCCGACTTCACCGTCGAGTCCGGCCAGGCCAAGATGGCCCAACTCCTCCAGGCGCAGAAGCAGTTCGACGCCCTGTGGAACCACGACGACGACCAGGGCGTCGGTGCGCTGCGCGCCATCAAGCAGGCGGGCCGCGACGAGTTCATCATGGTCGGCGGCGCCGGCGCCAAGTCCGCGATGGACGCCATCAAGGCCGACGACTCGGTCATCAAGGCGACCGTCCTCTACCCGCCGACGATGGCCGCGTCCGCCATCGACCTGGCCCGGGCACTCGGCCAGTCCAAGGGCGTCAGCGGCCTCTCCGAGATGGAGATCCCGACCTCCCTGACCCTGTACTCCGCGGTCGTGACGAAGGACAACATCGACCAGTACCTGCCGACGGGCTTCAACTGACCGGGACTCCGGGGGATGCGGAGAGCGCGTCCCCCGGCCCGTTACCGCACACCGACGAGGAGGAAGTCCGCATGGCCCGTAGTCAAGAGTCGGAAACGCAAGCCCCGGCCCCGCCGCCCCAGCAGGCGCCGGGAACGCTCGGGGTCGGCATGGTCGGATACGCGTTCATGGGCGCCGCCCACTCCCAGGGGTGGCGCACCGCCGGACACGTCTTCGACCTGCCCCTGCGACCCGCTCTCGCCGCGATCTGCGGACGCGACCGTGCGGCGGTCGACGCCGCCGCCGCCAGGCACGGCTGGGCGGCGGCGGAGACCGACTGGCGGGCCCTGATCGCCCGGGACGACGTCCAGCTGATCGACATCTGCACCCCCGGCGACAGCCACGCCGAGATCGCCATCGCCGCGCTGGAGGCGGGCAAGCACGTCCTGTGCGAGAAGCCGCTCGCCAACAACGTCGCCGAGGCCGAGGCCATGGTCCGCGCCGCTGAGGCGGCCACGGCCCGTGGCCAGGTGGCGATGGTGGGCTTCAACTACCGCAAGGTGCCCGCGATCTCCTACGCCCGGCAGCTCATCGCGGAGGGGCGGCTCGGCCCCCTGCGCCATGTGCGGGCCACCTACCTCCAGGACTGGCTGGTCGACCCGGCCTCCCCGCTCACCTGGCGGCTCAAGCGCGAGCACGCCGGCTCCGGCGCGCTCGGGGACCTCGGGGCGCACATCGTCGACCTCGCCCAGTACCTGTCGGGCGAGCTGCTCACCGGCGTCTCCGCCGTGGCCGAGACCTTCGTACGCGAGAGGCCCCTGCTCGCCGGGGCGTCGGCCGGGCTCTCGGGCGGCGCCGACACCGTGGAGCGGGGCGAGGTGACCGTCGACGACGCGGCGATCTTCACCGGCCGCCTCGCCTCCGGCGCGCTGGCCTCCTTCGAGGCGACCCGGATGGCGGCGGGGCGCAAGAACGCCCTGCGCCTGGAGATCAACGGGGAGCTGGGCTCGCTCGCCTTCGACCTGGAGCGGCTCAACGAGCTGTCCTTCCACGACCACACCGAACCCGCCGCGACCGCGGGCTTCCGCCGCATCCTCGTCACCGAGCCCGAGCACCCCTACCTGGAGGCCTGGTGGCCGCCGGGCCACGGCCTCGGCTACGAGCACACCTTCGTCCACCAGGCCCGCGACGTGGTCCGCACGATCGCCGAAGGGGCCGCGCCCGTACCGTCGTTCGCGGACGGCCTCCAAGTGCAGCGGGTGCTCGCCGCCGTCGAGGAGAGCGCCGCCAAGAACTCCGTCCACACCCCGGTCCCGTCCTCGTCCTAGGAGGCTGCCGCCCATGCCCCGCCCCTTCACCCTCTTCACCGGCCAGTGGGCCGACCTCCCGCTGGAGGAGGTCTGCCGCCACGCCCGCGACTTCGGCTACGACGGACTCGAACTCGCCTGCTGGGGAGACCACTTCGAGGTCGACAAGGCGTTGGCCGACCCCGGCTATCTGGACACCCGGCACCAACTGCTCGACAAGTACGGCCTGAAGTGCTTCGCGATCTCCAACCACCTGGTCGGACAGGCCGTCTGCGACAACCCGATCGACGAACGCCACCAGGGCATCGTCCCCGCCCGCATCTGGGGCGACGGCGAGCCCGAGGGCGTACGGCAGCGGGCCGCCGCCGAGATCGCCGACACCGCGCGGGCCGCCGCCGCCTTCGGGGTGGACACCGTCATCGGGTTCACCGGCTCCTCGATCTGGCACCTCGTCGCGATGTTCCCGCCCGTCCCGCCGCACATGATCGAGCGGGGCTACGAGGACTTCGCCGAGCGCTGGAACCCGATCCTGGACGTCTTCGACGCCGAGGGGGTGCGCTTCGCCCACGAGGTGCACCCGAGCGAGATCGCGTACGACTACTGGACCACCAAGCGCGCGCTCGAAGCAGTGGACCACCGGCCCGCGTTCGGGCTGAACTTCGACCCGAGCCACTTCGTCTGGCAGGACCTCGACCCGGTCGGCTTCCTCTACGACTTCCGCGACCGGATCTACCACGTGGACTGCAAGGAGGCCCGCACACGCCTCGACGGCCGCAACGGCCGCCTCGGCTCGCACCTGCCGTGGGGCGACCCCCGGCGCGGCTGGGACTTCGTCTCCGCCGGCCACGGCGACGTCCCCTGGGAGGACGTCTTCCGGATGCTCCGGTCCATCGGCTACGAGGGCCCGGTCTCCGTCGAGTGGGAGGACGCCGGAATGGACCGGCTGCACGGCGCCCCTGAAGCGCTTGCCAGCCTCAAGCGGTTCGACTTCGACCCGCCGTCCGCCTCGTTCGACGCGGCCTTCGGCGGCGGCGAGTAGCACGGACGGTTCTGCCCCGGGGGATGATCCGGCACCACCCGACCCCGCCCCCGGGGCTGCCTCGCCCTGCCCGAAAACTCCTTTGTCCTGGCGGAAGCAGAAGTTCGACTTACCTGTTGCACAAGGGCTTTCCGTCGAGGACGAACAGGTCTACCGTCCATTTCGTGTACACGACATGACTCGCGTCACCGGGGTCGCTCCCGTCCCCGGTGACGCACGCGCGGCAGTCCCCGCGCGGCACGGCACGGCTACACCCGCCCGTACAACCGGCACTCTCCGGAGGACCTACGTGCACCGAACACGAAAGCGGCTCCTGGCCCGGACCCGCGTCCGCACAACGCTCGCGCTGTTCACCGGCGGCCTGCTCGCCGCCGCGACCCTGACCCTCGGCTCCGCGCCCGGCGCCACCGCCCACCCGGGCCACCCCGGGCACGAGGAGCCCGTGGCGGAGGACTTCCAGCAAGTCACCCTCGCCAAGGGCGCCGAGGAGACCGGCGAGCCCATGTCGCTCGCCGTCCTCCCCGACCGCAGCGTGCTGCACACCTCGCGCAGCGGCGAGCTGCGGATCACCGACAGCGCCGGCAACACCAAGATCTCCGGCACCCTTCCCGTGTACACGCACGACGAGGAAGGCCTCCAAGGCGTCGGCGTCGACCCGGACTTCGCCGAGAACCGGGCGATCTACCTCTTCTACGCGCCCCCGATGGACACTCCGGCGGGCGACGCCCCGGAGACCGGCACCGCCGCCGACTTCGCGAAGTTCGAGGGCGTCAACCGGCTCTCCCGCTTCGTCCTCAACGAGGACGGCACCCTCGACACCGCCAGCGAGAAGAAGGTCCTGGACGTCGCGACCTCGCGCGGCACGTGCTGCCACGTCGGCGGAGACATCGACTTCGACGCCGAGGGCAACCTCTACCTCTCCACCGGCGACGACACCAACCCCTTCGCCTCCGACGGCTTCACCCCGATCGACGAACGCCCCGACCGCAACCCGGCGTTCGACGCCCGCCGCACCTCGGGCAACACCAACGACCTGCGCGGCAAGATCCTGCGCATCAAGGTCGCGGACGACGGCTCCTACACCGTCCCCGAGGGGAACCTCTTCGAGCCGGGCACCGACAAGACGCGCCCCGAGATCTACGCGATGGGCTTCCGCAACCCCTTCCGCTTCTCCGTCGACCAGGCCACCGGCACCGTGTACGTCGGCGACTACGGCCCCGACGCGGGCGCGGCCGACCCCAAGCGCGGACCGGCCGGGAAGGTCGAGTTCGCCCGCGTGACGAAGGCCGCCAACTTCGGCTGGCCCTTCTGCGTCGGCGACAACGAGCCGTACATCGACTACGACTTCGGCACCAAGGCGTCCGGCGCCGCCTTCGACTGCGCCGCCCCGAAGAACGAGTCGCCGCACAACACCGGGCTCGTCGACCTGCCGCCGGCCGAGGCCGCGTGGATCCCGTACGACGGCGGCTCCGTGCCCGAGTTCGGCACCGGCTCCGAGTCCCCGATGGGCGGACCCGTCTACCGCTACGACGCGGACCTCGACTCCCCGGTCAAGTTCCCCGAGGCCTACGACGGCGACTTCTTCGCCGGTGAGTTCGGCCGCCAGTGGATCAAGCGCATCGAGCAGGACGCCGACGGCGGCGTCCAGTCGATCAACGACGTCCCCTGGTCCGGCACCCAGGTCATGGACATGGCCTTCGGCCCGGACGGGGCGCTGTACGTCCTCGACTACGGCCTCGCCTGGTTCGGCGGCGACGAGAACTCCGCGCTCTACCGCATCGAGAACGCCACCGGAGGCCGCTCGCCGATCGCCGAGGCCTCGGGCAACAAGACGTCGGGGACCGCGCCGCTGAAGGTGAAGTTCTCCTCGGCCGGCACGGCGGACGGCGACGACGACCCGCTCACCTACTCCTGGGACTTCGGTGACGGCGGCACCTCCACCGCCGCCAACCCGACGTACACGTACAAGAAGAACGGCACCTACACCGCCACCCTCACCGCCGAGGACCCGACCGGCCGCACCGGCTCCGCCAGCGTCCACGTCACCGTCGGCAACACCGCCCCGACCGTGGAGCTGGTGCTCCCCGAGGACGGGCAGCTCTTCGAGTTCGGTGACTCCGTGCCGTTCAAGGTGAACGTCAGCGACCCGGAGGACGGGACCATCGACTGCACCAAGGTCGAGGTCAAGTTCACCCTGGGCCACGACAGTCACGGCCACGACATCACCACCGAGCACGGCTGCGAGGGCACCATCAAGACCGCCATGGAAGGCGGCCACGACCCCAACGCCAACATCTACGGCGGCATCTCGGCCTCGTACACCGACAACGGCGGTGGCGGCCAGGCCAAGCTGACCGGCAAGGACGCCGCCCGGCTCCAGCCCAAGCACCGCCAGGCCGAGCACTTCGACGACTCCTCCGGCGTCACCACCCCGAGCAAGGCCGGCGCGCACGGCGGAAAGACCGTCGGCGACATCCACAACGACGACTGGATCTCCTTCGACACCTACGTCCTCGGCAACACCACCAAGCTGACCGCCCGGGTCTCCTCGGCCGGCTCCGGCGGCTTCCTCGAAGTCCGCGCGGGCTCGCCCACCGGCAAGATCCTCGGCTCCGGACCCGTCCCGGTGACCGGCAGCTGGGACTCCTTCCAGGACGTCGACATCCCGCTGCGCGGGGCGCCCAAGAAGCAGACCGAACTCTTCCTCGTCTTCAAGGGCGGCGACGGAGCGCTCTACGACGTCGACGACTTCGAACTGTCCAACACCCCGGTCGACAAGACCGCCAAGCGCGTCCTGGTCTTCTCCAAGACCGCCGGCTTCCGCCACGACTCGATCCCCGCGGGCATCGAGGCCCTGAAGGAGATCGGCAAGGACACCAACATCACGGTCGACTCCACCGAGTCCGCCGCCCAGTTCACCACCAGCAACCTGGCCCGCTACGACGCCGTCGCGTTCCTCTCCACCACCGGCGACGTGCTCAACGCCGAGCAGCAGAAGGCGTTCGAGAACTACGTGGCCACCGGCGGCGGTTACGTCGGCATCCACGCGGCCGCCGACACCGAGTACGACTGGGAGTTCTACGGCGGTCTCGTCGGCGCCTACTTCGACTCGCACCCGCAGATCCAGCCCGCGACCGTCCGCGTCGAGGACCACGACCACCCCGCGACCGCCCACCTGGACGAGGAGTGGGAGCGCACCGACGAGTGGTACAACTACGGCACCAACCCCCGGGACAAGGCCAAGGTCCTCGCCACCCTGGACGAGACCACCTACACCGGCGGGAACATGAAGGGCGATCACCCGATCTCCTGGTGCCAGACCTACGAGGGCGGCCGCTCCTTCTACACCGGCCTCGGCCACACCAAGGAGTCCTACGCCGAGCCGGCCTTCCGCAGCCACGTCCTGGGCGGACTGCGCTACGCCACCGGCCAGGTCAAGGCCGACTGCAAGCCGGACAAGGACTACCGTCCCATCTTCAACGGCAAGACGCTGGAGGGCTGGAAGCAGGCGGGCCCGGGGAAGTTCTCCGTCAGTGACGGCGCCCTGCACTCCGAGGGCGGCATGGGCCTGCTCACCTACGAGGCCAAGGAGCTCAAGTCCTACTCGCTGAAGCTCGACTGGAAGATGGCCGGGGACGACAACTCCGGTATCTTCGTCGGCTTCCCGGAGTCCGACGACCCCTGGTCGGCGGTCAACAACGGGTACGAGATCCAGATCGACGCCACCGACGCCGCCGACCGCACCACGGGCGCCGTCTACACCTTCAAGTCCGCCAACATCAAGGCCCGTGACCGCGTCCTGCGGCCGCCGGGACAGTGGAACAGCTACGAGATCAAGGTCCAGGGCGAACGTCTGCAGATCTTCCTCAACGGAGCGAAGATCAACGACTTCACCAACACCGACCCGGCCCGCAGCCTGAAGGACGGCTACATCGGCCTCCAGAACCACGGAGCCGACGACCAGGTGTCCTTCCGCAACATCCAACTGAAGGAGCTGCCCCCGAAGTAGGGCAGCCGCCTCTGCCGACGACGGGCGGGGGAAGCACGCGCCTTCCCCCGCCCGCCGTCACCCACCCCGACCCACCCGCCCCAGGGAGGCAGCCCGTGACCGCTCACGCCGATCGTGAAGGCCGAACCGACACCCCGATCACCTCTGAGGCCCCCGGCTTCGCGGGAACCGCGGGACGCACCGGCGTCTGGTTCATCGGAGCACGCGGATCCGTGGCGACGACCGCCACCGCGGGCTGCGCCGCCATCGCCGCGGGCCTGCACCCGCCGACCGGCATGGTCACCGAGACGCCCCCCTTCGCCGGCAGCGGACTGCCCGCCCTGAACGACCTGGTCTTCGGAGGCCACGACACCCTCGACTGCCCGCTGTCCAAGCGGGCCGAGGCGCTGGCCGACGGCGGCGTCCTCCCGCACGGCCTCCCCTCCGCCGTACGCGCCGAACTCGACGCCGCCGACGCCGAGATCCGCCCCGGCGGCCCCTTCCCCGGCGACACCCGCACCGACCAGGAACTCATCGCCGCGTTCGCCGCCGACCTCACCGACTTCGCCCACCGCCACGACCTGGCCCGTACCGTCGTCGTCAACGTCGCCTCCACCGAGCCCGCCCCCGGCCCCGACGACACCCGGCTCCCCGCCAGCTCCCTCTACGCGGCCGCCGCCCTCAGGGCCGGCTGCGCCTACGCCAACTTCACCCCCTCCACCGGACTGCGCACCCCCGCACTCACCGACACCGTCGCCTCCAGCGGACTTCCCCACGCCGGACGCGACGGCAAGACCGGCCAGACGCTGCTCCGTTCCGTGCTCGCCCCGATGTTCCTCCAGCGCGCCCTCGCCGTACGGGCGTGGTCCGGGTCGAACCTGCTGGGCGGCGGGGACGGGGCGGCGCTGGCCGATCCGGCGGCCGCGGCCGCCAAGAACGCGGGCAAGGAACGCGTCCTCGCCGACACCTTCGGCACCGCCCCCGAGGGCGAGGTGCACATCGACGACGTGCCCGCCATGGGGGACTGGAAGACCGCCTGGGACCACATCGCCTTCGACGGCTTCCTCGGCTCCCGCATGATCCTCCAGACCATCTGGCAGGGCTGCGACTCGGCCCTCGCCGCCCCACTGGTCCTGGACCTGGCCCGACTGCTCGCCCGCGCCCACGAGAAGGGGATCAGCGGCCCCCTGCCGGAGCTGGGCTTCTACTTCAAGGACCCGGACGGCGGAACCTCGGCGGCGCTGGCCGAGCAGTACGCCACGTTGCTCTCCTTCGCCGAGCGGCTGCGGGACCAGGCATGAGGTGGCGGGGGCGGATCCTTCCGGCCGCGCTCACCGCGGCCCTGACCGCACTCCCGTCCGGGACCGGGCGGCACAACGGCAGGGCCCACGGCGTGCGGACGACCGCCGTGACCGATGACAGCCTGTCCGGCGCGAGTGGGACTGCGCCCGCACCGGACAGGCCCGAACCGCCCCCCACGGGCCGGAACGGGGAACGGGGAGGGGAACGGGGAGGGGACGCCGGCACGGGTCGGCAGGACTCGGCCGCGGGGGCGGGTGCCGGCTCGGGTGCCGTGCCGGGCGCCGGCTCTGGTACCCAACTGGGTGTTGGCTCGGGTTCCGGACCGGGCGTTGGCTCAGGCGTCGGCCCGGGCGTTGCCTCTGCCGCCGGGCCGGGCGTCGGCTCGGGTACCGGGCCGGGCGTCGGCTCGGGTGCCGGGCCGGGCGTCGGGTCCGGCACCGGGTCGGGTGCTGGCTCGGGTACCGGACCGGGCGTCGTCTCGGGTATCGAAGGGGGCGTTGGCTCGGGTGCCGGGCCGGGCGTTGGCTCTGCCGCCGGGCTGGGCGTCGGGTCCGGCACCCGGTCGGGTGCTGGCTCGGGTGCCGGCTCGGGTGCCGCGCCGGCCACTGGCGCAGGCACCGACCGGGTCACGCCCCGGCGGCGCCTGCGGGCCTGGGCGGAACTGCTGCGCGTCTCCGCCCTGTTCTCCGTACCCGGGGACGCCCTCGCGGGCGCCGCGGCGGTGAGCCGCCGGCCCGGCCGGGGCACCGCCCTGGCGATCGGCGCATCGCTGTGCCTGTACGAGGCCGGGATGGCCCTCAACGACTGGGCCGACCGCGACGAGGACGCGATCGACCGCCCGCACCGCCCGATCCCGTCGGGCCGCATCAGCCCGGCTGCGGCCCTGGGCGCGGCCGGGGTAATGACCGCGGCGGGCCTCGCCCTGGCAGCCCGCGCCGGCCGCCCCGCACTGACGGTCGCCTCGGGCCTCGCCGCCACGGTCTGGGCCTACGACCTGCACCTGAAGCACACGAAGGCGGGCCCGGCGGCCATGGCGACGGCCCGCTCGCTGGACCTGCTGCTGGGGGCGACGGCCACGGCTACGGCGGGCGTCGGACCGAGGCGGGGCGGCCGCCCCGACAACGTTGCCGGGACGAGTGTGATCGCGGATGCGATACGAACCCCCGGACCGGTGGCGGCAGCCCCGCCGCCCCCGGCGCGCGGCGGCCTGACCGAGGCGTTGCCCGCGCTGCCCGCCGCCCTTGTGCTCGGGGCCCACACTTACGGCGTCACCGCCGTGTCGCGCCACGAGACGCAGGGCGGCTCCACCGGCACGCCGCTCGCGGTGCTCGCCACGACGACGGCTCTCGCAGCGGCGGTGCTGGGAGAGTGGCGGGGCCGGAGCGTCGACAGGGCCGGAGCCGGATCGGCCCGTTCCGTCGGTACGTCGACGGCGGACGGTGCGAGGTCCGAGGGCGCGGGCCGCTCCGGGCGGGCCAGGGTGCTCGGCTCGGGACCGCACACCTCCGGCCCTCTCGCCAGGGCCGCCGACTCCGCCGCAAGCCCCCCGGCTCTCGCAGCCCGCCTCGAAGGCCTCCCCGGACGGGCCGCGGACCCCACCCGCCTGCTGACCCTCGCGCTCACCGGCGCCTACCTCCGTACCGCCGGGCCACCTCTCCTGCACGCCGCGCTGAACCCGTCCCCGCCCCTGACCCAGCGAGCGGTCGGCGGGGGCATCCGGGCCATGATCCCGCTCCAGGCCGCGCTCGCCGCCCGCGCCGGGGCGCCCCTCACCGGACTCGCCGTCATGGGACTCGTCCCCCTCGCCCGCAGCCTCGCCCGGAAGGTGAGCCTCACATGACCCTCCACCTCGGATACGGCACCAACGGGCTCACCGACCTCCGCCTCGACGACGCCCTCGGCCTGCTCGCCGACCTCGGCTACGAGGGCGTCGGCCTGACCCTCGACCACATGCACCTGGACCCCCTGGCCCCGGACCTCACCGAGCGCACCCGCCAGGTCCGCCGCAGGCTCACCTCCCTCGGGCTCCGGGTCACCGTGGAGACCGGTGCCCGCTACGTCCTCGACCCGCGCCGCAAGCACGGCCCCTCCCTCCTCGACCCGGACCCCGACGCCCGGGCCGCCCGCACCGCGCTGCTGGTCCGCGCCGTCGACGTGGCCGCCGAACTCGGCGCGCACGCCGTCCACTGCTTCAGCGGCATCACCCCGCCCGGCACCTCGACGGACACCGGGTGGAAACGGCTCACCGAAGCGATCACCCCCGTCCTCGAAGCCGCCGACCGCTCCGGAATCCCTCTCGCGATCGAGCCCGAACCGGGTCACCTCCTCGCCACCCTCGCCGACTTCCACCACCTGCGCGGTCTCCTCGGCGACCCCGGACCGCTCGGCCTCACCTTGGACATCGGCCACTGCCAGTGCCTGGAGGACGCCTCGCCCGTCGACTGCATCAAGGACTCCGCCCCCTGGCTGCGGCACGTCCAGATCGAGGACATGCGGCGCGGGGTCCACGAACACCTCCCGTTCGGCGACGGGGAGATCGACTTCCCGCCCGTGCTCGCCGCGCTGGCCGCCTCGGACTACCGCGGCCTCACCGTCGTCGAACTGCCCCGCCACTCGCACGCCGGCCCCGAACTGGCCCGCACCTCGATCGACTTCCTTCGCGAGGCCATGACGAGAGACGCGGGCCCCCGCGTGGCGCCGAAGAAGGGAGCCGGCCCGTGCTGACGTCCCCGAACCCGCTGAAGTCCCGCAAGGAACTCGACGCCGAACTCGGCGGGGCGGCCCGAGCCTGGCTCGACGAGGCCCTCGCCGAAGCCGCCCACGACGCGGCAGGCGCGGCAGCCACCCCCACCGCGGAGTTGAGCACCCCCTACGCCTCCCCGCCCTGGGAGCTGCGCTACGCCGCCGCAGGCCGGCACTGCGGACCGGAGAACGCCGACTCCGTACGCTCCCTCCTGCTCGTCGAGGCTCGCGCCGCGCCGCCCTCCGTCACCCGGCTCTACGAACAGGGCACCGCCGCCGAACGCCGCGCCGTCCTGCTCACCCTGCACCGCCTCGACCTCGGCAACACCGCCCTCCCGCTCGTCGAGGACGCCCTGCGCGCCAACGACACCCGGCTGGTCGCCGCAGCCGTCGGCCCCTACGCCGCCGACCACCTCGACGCCCACGCCTGGCGGCACGCCGTGCTGAAGTGCCTGTTCACCGAGGTGCCGGTCGCCGCCGTCGCCCGGCTGGGCGACCGGGCCCGGGGCGACGCCGAACTCGCCCGCATGCTGGCCGACTTCGCCGCCGAACGCACGGCGGCCGGCCGCACCGTCCCCGAAGACCTGCGCACGGTCCTCGCCCTCACCGCCCCGGCCGACGAGGGCGGCCACCAGACTTCGCCGACCGCAGCTCCCGCAGCCCCCGCCCCCACGGAGGAGTCCTGATGCGCATCTTCGACCCCCACATCCACATGACCTCCCGCACCACCGACGACTACCGGGCGATGTACGACGCGGGCGTCCGCGCGCTCGTCGAACCCTCCTTCTGGCTCGGCCAGCCCCGCACCTCGCCCGCCAGCTTCTTCGACTACTTCGACGCGCTGCTCGGCTGGGAGCCCTTCCGCGCCTCCCAATACGGCATCGCCCACCATTGCACGCTCGCCCTCAATCCCAAGGAGGCGAACGACCCCCGCTGCACCCCCGTCCTGGACGCGCTGCCCCGCTACCTCGAAAAGGACGGGGTCGTCGCCGTCGGCGAGATCGGCTACGACTCCATGACCCCGGCCGAGGACCACGCCCTGGCCGCCCAGCTCCAGCTCGCCGCCGCCCACGGGCTGCCCGCCCTCGTCCACACCCCGCACCGCGACAAGCTCGCCGGTCTGCACCGCACCGTCGACGTCATCCGCGAATCGAACCTCCCCCCGGAGTTCGTCCTCCTCGACCACCTCAATGAGACAACCGTAAAGGCCGCCACCGACAGCGGCTGCTGGGCCGGTTTCTCCATCTACCCGGACACCAAGATGGACGAGGACCGGATGGTCGCCGTGCTCAAGAACCACGGCACCGAGAAGATCCTCGTCAACTCGGCCGCCGACTGGGGAAAGAGCGACCCCCTCAAGACCCGCAAGGTCGCCGACGCGATGCTGAAGGCGGGCTTCACCGAGGACGATGTCGACCAGGTCCTGTGGCGCAACCCGGTCGCCTTCTACGGCCAGAGCGGCCGCCTCCAGCTGGATGTCCCCGCCCCCGACGCACTCCACGAGGGCAACTCCATCCTGCGCGGCGGGGAGTGAGGCCATGCGCTTCCGCCACCCGGACGGCTCCACCGTCCACCTCGCCTACTGCACCAACGTCCACCCCGCCGAAACCCTCGACGGCGTCCGCGCCCAGCTCCGCGACCACTGCGAACCCGTCCGCCGCCGACTCGGCCGGGACCGGCTCGGCATCGGCCTCTGGCTCGCCCGGGACGCGGCCCGCACCCTGATCAACGACCCCGCCGAACTCCGCTCCCTGCGCGGCGAACTCGACAGCCGCGGCCTCGAAGTGGTCACCCTCAACGGCTTCCCCTACGAAGGGTTCGGCGCCGACGAGGTCAAGTACCGGGTCTACCGGCCGGACTGGACCGAACCCGACCGCCTCGCCCACACCACCGACCTCGCCCGGCTCCTGGCCGCCCTGCTCCCCGACGACGCCACCGAGGGGACCATCTCCACTCTGCCGCTCGCCTGGCGCACCCCCTACGACGGCGACCCCGAGGCCGCCCGCACCGCACGCGCCGCCCTCACCACGCTCGCCCAGCGCCTCGACGCCCTGGCCGAGATGACCGGCAAGTCCATCCGCATCGGCCTCGAACCGGAACCGGGCTGCACGGTGGAGACCACCACCGACGCGATAGCCCCCCTCACCGACGTCGGCCACGACCGGATCGGCATCTGCGTCGACACCTGCCACCTCGCCACCTCCTTCGAGGACCCCGGCACGGCACTCGACGCCCTTGCCGCCGCCGGCGTCCGCGTCGTCAAGTCCCAGCTCTCCGCCGCCCTGCACGCCGAGCACCCCCACCTGCCCGAGGTCCGCACCGCGCTCGCCGCGTTCGCCGAACCCCGCTTCCTGCACCAGACCCGCACCAGCACCGCAGCCGGACTGCGCGGCACCGACGACCTCGACGATGCGGTCAGCGGCCGGGCGCTCCCGGACTCCACTCCCTGGCGCGCGCACTTCCACGTACCGCTGCACGCACCCCCGGCGCCCCCGCTGACCTCGACGCTGCCCGTGCTCCGGGACACCCTCACCCGGCTCGTCGGCGGACCCGCGCCCCTGACCCGGCACCTGGAGGTGGAGACGTACACCTGGCAGGCGCTGCCCGCGGAACTGCGGCCCCGCACCCGAACCCAGCTCGCCGACGGCATCGCCGCCGAACTCACCCTCTCCCGCGACCTCCTGGTCGACCTCGGCCTCAAGGAACTGCCATGACCGACGAAGCCGGCCCCGGCCCTACCCCCCTCCTCGTTCTCGACGTCGTCGGCCTCACCCCTCAGCTCCTGGCCCACATGCCCAACCTCGCGGCGCTCGGGAAGCAGGGCGCGCAGGCACCCCTCTCCACCGTGCTGCCGGCCGTCACCTGCGCCGCCCAGTCGACCTTCCTCACCGGCACGATGCCCGCCGAGCACGGCATCGTCGCCAACGGCTGGTACTTCCGCGAGCTCGGCGACGTCCTGCTGTGGCGCCAGCACAACGGGCTCGTCGAGGGCGACAAACTGTGGGACGCGGCCCGGCGCGCCCACCCGGGCTACACCGTCGCCAACATCTGCTGGTGGTACGCGATGGGCGCCGACACCGACTGGACGGTCACCCCGCGCCCCGTCTACTACGCCGACGGCCGCAAGGAACCCGACTGCTACACCCGGCCCCCCGCCCTGCACGACGAACTGACCGACAAACTCGGCACGTTCCCCCTCTTCCACTTCTGGGGCCCCGGCGCCGACCTGGTCTCCTCCCAGTGGATCATCGACGCCACCCGGCACATCATCGCCACCCGCACCCCCGACCTCGCCCTCTGCTACCTGCCCCACCTCGACTACGACCTCCAGCGCTTCGGGCCCGACGACCCCCGCTCCCACCGGGCCGCCGCCGACCTGGACCGGGCGATCGCCCCGCTGCTGGCGGACGCCCGGGCCGAGGGCCGTACGGTCGTCGCCCTCTCCGAATACGGCATCACCCGCGTCGACCGACCGATCGACATCAACCGCGCCCTGCGCCGGGCGGGGCTGCTGGAGGTCCACACCCAGGACGGCATGGAATACCTCGACCCGATGGCCTCCCGGGCCTTCGCCGTCGCCGACCACCAGCTCGCCCACATCTACGTACGCCGTCCCGAGGACCTGGAGGCGACCCGGGCCGCCCTCGCGGACCTGCCCGGCATCGATCAGCTCCTCGACGACGAGGGCAAGAAGGCCCACCACCTGGACCACCCCCGCTCCGGCGAACTGGTCGCCGTCGCGGAGAAGGACGCCTGGTTCACGTACTACTACTGGCTCGACGACGCGCGCGCCCCCGACTTCGCCCAGCTCGTCGAGATCCACCGCAAGCCCGGCTACGACCCCGTCGAGCTCTTCATGGACCCCCAGGACCCCTACGTCCGGGTCAAGGCCGTCTCGGCGGTCGCCCGCAAGAAGCTCGGCATGCGCTACCGCATGGCGGTCGTCCCCCTGGACCCCTCACCTATTCGCGGCAGCCACGGCCGCCTCCCCGAGAGCGACGACGAAGGTCCGCTCATCCTCTGCTCCACCCCCCACGCGTTCACCGACCGGGTCAGGGCCACCGAGGTGAAGTCTCTGCTCCTCAAGCTTGCCGGACTGCACTGACAACGACCCGGCACCGCACTGCTCACCCATGTCACCCATGTCACCCAAGGGAGCCACGCGAACATGAGCCGCACCTCCAAGGACACCGAACTCGCCCGCAGACTGAGCCGCCGCAACATCCTGGGCGTCGCCGCCGGAGCCACCGCGGCCACGATCATCGGCACGGCGAGCGCCCAGGCAGCCGACCGGGGCCACGGGCACGGCCACGGCCACGGTCACGGTCACGACCATGGGCACGGCCACGGACACGGCAAGGGCAAGCCGGTCCTGCCCCCCGGCCGCCTCGGCATCCAGCTCTACAGCCTCCGCGACCAGATCTCCACGCTGGGCTTCGCGCCGGTCTTCGCCGAACTGGAGAAGTACGGCTACGACGAGATCGAACTCGCGGGCTACACCCAGGGTTCGGCCGGTCCCATCACCCTGGCCCAGCTCAAGCGGCTGGCCCGGGACCACGGCCTCAACCCGATCGGCAGCCACGTCGGCTACTACGACGACAACAACCCCGGCGCGTACACCTTCGCCCAGAACCTGGAGAAGGTCCTCGACGACGCCCAGGCCCTCGGCCTCAAGCACATCGGAACGGCCTCCGGCCCGTTCCGCTACGGCTCCACGGTCGACGGCTGGAAGCGGGCGGCCGACGACTTCAACAAGTACGGCGCGGCAGCCCGTAAGCGGGGCATGAAGTTCTACCAGCACAACCACGCCGAGGAGTTCTCCTTCGCGACCGACAAGCCGAACGTGCGCCTCTACGACGTCCTGCTCGCCGAGACCGACCCCGACCTGGTCTTCCTGGAGCTGGACATCTACTGGGCCTACTGCGCCCAGTTCCGGTTCAGCAAGCGCGTCGACGGCACCCCGGCCCCGCTCGACCCGCTGAAGTACGTCCTGAAGTACCCGAACCGCTACCCGCTCTTCCACGTCAAGGACGGCGTCCGCGACGAGACGACCCGCGACGGCTACCGCATGTCGGACGTGGGCGACGGGGACATCGACTACAAGACGTTCCTGTCCAAGGTCACCAAGCGCACCCACCACGGCCGGAGCTACCACCACTGGCAGGCCGAGCACGACAACCCGGTCGAGTCGCTCGCCTTCGCCCGCAAGTCGAGCGAGCACCTGCACTCGCTGCGCGACGGACGCTGCGGCGACTGACGCGCGGGGCCCAGCCCGGCCGACAGCCCGAGACAGGCCCGGCCGCCGGAAGCACTCCGGCGGCCGGGCCCGCTCCGCTCGCCACACCGCGTCCCCTACCCGATGCCCTGCCGGTCCGGAAGCAGGGCGAACTCCCGATCGGCGGCCACCGGTACGTTCCGCTCCACCGTCTGCACGAGCAGTTCACGGTGCCTGACCAGCGACTTCTTCCGCTCCTCGGGGGCGAGCAGCAGCAGATCGTCGAGCCCCGCCATGAGCCGGCGCGTCACCTGGGGGCTGCCGCCGACACACCAGCGGATCTCCTCGAAGGCGAGGTCGACGAGGTCGTCCCACCCCGGCCCCTCCTGGAGCAGCCGCATCCGCCCGGCCCGGTCCCGGTGGTGGACGGTACCGAGCGGCAGCCGCGCCACGGCCGCGAGGAGCTGCACGATCCGGTCCAGGCACTGCACGGCGGTCGTCGGATCGTTCACGGACGTCGACAGAGCGCGCAGCGCGATGTCGGCGAGCTGACGCAGCCCGAACGCCAGATCCTGGTGCAGGGTGCGCTCCACCGATACGGAGACCGTGTAACGCAGCCGGCGCCGGGGCGGCGCGGCCCCGCCGTGGACGGCGAGGACCGGCGTTCCCGGCACCACGAAGTCCCCGATCCGGGGGATGAGCCGCAGAACGACGTCCTCCCGCCGCGCGGCCCGGACCAGCCGCGCCGTATTGACGTCCCGCAGCACCCCGGCCCGCCCCTCGTGCATCACCCGCGCGGTCTCGGGCCCCGGCTCGTCCTCTCCCCGAGGCCCCCTCGGCATCCGGCCCAGCACCCGGAACGAGTCCCGCGCGATCTTGTCGACGACCGGCCCCACCTGCATCAGCCGCAACGTCGCGCTCACGTAGATCACGAACAGCAGCAGACTCAGCGCGAGCAGCACCAGGATGAGCAGGCTCTGCACCAGCGGGACCGAGACGACCCGGCGCGGGTCGGTCTCGCTCTCGTACGAGGAGAGCACGAGCAGCGAGAAGAGGAACGTCGCCAGGAACACCGTCAGCGTGAGCTTGCTGATCCGGCTCCGCACGAAGATCCGCACCACCCGTGGCGTCAGCTGACCACTGGCCATCTGCACCGCCACCAGCGAGATGCTGAACACGACACCGATGAAGGTCATCATCGCGGAGCTGATCGTGGTGACGATGGTCTTCGTGTCCTGGGAGAACGCGATGACCTGGCTGAGCTCGTCGTACGCCTCCTCCCGCCGGAGCAGCGAGACGATCGCGTCGTCCAGCTCGGTGGCGGCCAGCCACAGCGCGAACACACAGACGAACCCCATGGTCGGGGCGAACCAGAACGTGTCGCGCAGATGCTCGCGCAGCGGGGACAGCGGACGGGGCCGGCGGTAGCCGCGATCACTCATGGACGCGAAGGTAGTCCCGCGACCTCCGCGGACCGGGGAGGCCGAGGTCCCACCGGCACGCCGCACCGCACTGACCACCGGATATACGGGTGAAGGGCACGCCGAACCCCTGGTATTGTTTTCCATGTCGCCGCGGGGAACACACCGCGAACGACAGACACCTTGTCCGGGTGGCGGAATGGCAGACGCGCTAGCTTGAGGTGCTAGTGCCCTTTATCGGGCGTGGGGGTTCAAGTCCCCCCTCGGACACCAGCTGAAACCCCACTTCACGTGGGGTTTTCTGCTTTTCCGGCAGGGGCGTGTCCCGGTAGGCCGCAGAACGGGTCACATGGTGGAGAACGCGGCGATCGCCAGGACCAGGGGGACCGGACAGACCAGGGCTCCCAGCAGGAGGCTGCGCACGTCACCGGACATACGCCGCACCGCCGGTGCCCGGCAGACCGCGACGATCATGCCCGCACCACCACACAGAACCGCGGAGCAGCGCAGCAGGAAACCGCCGACCGGCGCACCCGCCGCCGCGCCCCACAGCGCTGTCATGCCGACCAGGAAGCACAGCCAGGAGACCGACATCGCCGTGAGCAGCCACAGCGACGCGGAAAGCAGCACCACACCGGTGCGCCGAGGCGGAGGAGCGATCCGGGCCGGTCGGCAGAGCGCGTCATGGGTGCGAGAGTCCATGCCCTGATCGTGGCCGGTTCCCCGCCGCCGGTCGTGAGGCGGATGACTCAGTCGAGCGCGACCCCGTACTCACTCTCGTTCCACCTCCAGCGCGTGCTGGGGAGCGGGGCACCACGGGCGTCCCGTCCTACGAGGCGGGCGCCGCCTGCCCCGTGCCGGCGCCGGGGAAGCGCTCAACGGCCGCCCACGTGCGGGTTTCACGTGCATCGAACAGCGCCGCGATGTCCTTCAACAGTGGCCTCCGGCTGACCTGTTGACCGTCCGAGAAGTCGTGCCCCACACGGCGCGGCGGAACGGGCCGGGCGGCCCGGTGAGCTGAGGCGCCTGCCCTCCCGCGCCCCGCGTCGCTCGCACCCCCTCCCGTCACGATCCGGTCTCGGCCACGGGTGGGGGTCTTGCTTTCGGCCATGTAATCGATTCCAATCGTTCGTGTAATCGATTCCACGGCGTCGCGCGACCGGACTGCCCAAGGGTTTCGAGGTGTACGGAAACCACAAGGAGGTGGTCCGGACATGGCAGGCATCAAGGATGTCGCGGCCGAGGCGGGCGTGTCCGTCGCCACGGTCTCGCGGGTGCTGAACAGCCATCCGTCCGTCAGCGACGAGGCGCGCACGCGTGTCCTCGCGGCGGTCGAGACGCTCGGCTACCGGCCCAACGCGGTGGCCCGCTCGCTGCGCACCGCTCAGACCCGCACCCTCGGCCTGGTCATCAGTGACGTGCTCAACCCGTACTTCACCGAGCTGGCCCGCTTCGTCGAGGAAGAGGCCCGTGCGCTCGGCTACAGCGTCATCATCGGCAACGCCGACGAGCGGCCCGAACTTCAGGACCACCACATCCGCACGCTTATCGACCGCAGGATCGACGGGCTCCTCGTATCGCCCGCCGACGGCGGCTCCCCGTTGCTGCGGGACGTCGCCCTGAGCGGTACGCCGATGGTGTTCGCCGACCGCTGGATCCCCGGCATCGACGTCCCCGTCGTCCGGGCCGACGGTACGGGAGCGGTCAAGGATCTCGTCGCGCATCTGCACGGGCTCGGTCACCGCAGGCTCGCCATCATCGCCGGGCCCGCCGCCACCACCACCGGCAACGAGCGCGTCGAAGCCTTCCGGGAGGCGATGCGGGAGCTCGGGCTCGGCCTGCCCGACGCCTATATCGGGCAGGGTGACTTCCAGGCGGCCAGCGGACGCCGGGCCACCGAGCGCTTCCTGGCCCTGGCCGAGCCGCCCGAGGTCGTGTTCGCCGCCGACAACCTGATGGCCCTCGGCGCGCTCGACGCGATCCGGGCGCGAGGGCTGCGGGTCCCCGACGACATCGCGCTCGCCGCCTTCGACGACATCCCGTGGTTCGTCCACACCGATCCGCCGATCACCGCCATCGCCCAGCCGACCGCGGACCTGGCACGGGCCGCCGTGCGCGCCCTGGCCGACCTGATCGAAGGGCGGACCCCGCAGTCCGTCACCCTGCCCGCCCGCCTCGTCGTACGCCGCTCGTGCGGCGGGGCCGCATCGAACCAGAGGAGCGACCGGTGACCGCACCGGAAAAGCAACTGGCGACCGCGCCGGACGAGTTGCTGCGCATCGAAGGTCTGCGCAAGACCTTCCCCGGCGTGGTGGCGCTCGACAACGTCGACTTCGACCTCCGCAGAGGCGAGGTCCATGTCCTGCTCGGCGAGAACGGCGCGGGCAAGAGCACCCTCATCAAGATGCTCTCCGGCGCCTACCGCCCCGACCACGGCCGCATCCTGGCCGAGGGGCGCGAGGTGCGCATCGACGGCGCGCAGGACGCCGAACGTCTCGGAATCGCCACCATCTACCAGGAGTTCAACCTCGTACCCGACCTCACCGTCGCCGAGAACATCTTCCTGGGCCGCCAGCCACGCCGCTACGGGCTCGTCGACCACCGTCGGATGCGCCAGGACGCGGCAGAGCTGCTGCGCAGGGTCGGCGTCGACGTGCGACCCGAGGCCAAGGTCCGTGAACTGGGCATCGCCCGGCTCCAGATGGTGGAGATCGCCAAGGCGCTGAGTCTGGAGGCTCGTGTCCTGATCATGGACGAGCCGACCGCCGTGCTCACCTCCGAGGAGGTCGACAAACTCTTCGCGATCGTGCGCCAACTGCGCGAGGACGGCGTCGGCATCGTCTTCATCACCCACCACCTGGAGGAGATCGCCGCACTCGGCGACCGCGTCACCGTCCTCCGGGACGGCCGCAGCATCGACCAGGTCCCGGCCTCGACCCCCGAGGACGAACTCGTCCAGCTCATGGTCGGCCGCAGCATCGAGCAGCAGTACCCGCGCGAACGCCCCGACACGGGCGACGCGTTGCTGTCCGTGCGGGGGCTGACGCGTAACGGCGTCTTCCACGACATCAGCTTCGATGTGCACGCCGGCGAGGTCGTCGGCCTGGCCGGACTCGTCGGGGCCGGGCGTACGGAGGTGGCGCGCGCCGTCTTCGGGGCCGACCCGTACGACGCCGGAACCGTCGACGTGCGAGGCGAACGCCTCGCCCGGCACGACGTCCCCGCCGCGATGGGCGCCGGGATAGGCCTCGTACCGGAGGACCGCAAGGGCCAGGGGCTCGTGCTCGACGCCTCCGTGCAGGAGAACCTGGGCCTGGTCACCCTGCGGTCCGCGACCCGCTCGGGGCTTGTCGACCTCAAGGGGCAGCGCACCGCCGCCGCCCGCATCGCCGAGCAGCTCGGTGTCCGCATGTCCGGCCTCGGCCAGCACGTGCGCACCCTGTCCGGCGGCAACCAGCAGAAGGTCGTCATCGGCAAATGGCTGCTGGCCGACACCCGGGTCCTCATCCTCGACGAACCCACCCGGGGCATCGACGTCGGCGCCAAGGTCGAGATCTACCAGCTCATCAACGAACTGACCGCCTCCGGCCACGCCGTCCTGATGATCTCCAGCGACCTGCCCGAGGTGCTCGGCATGAGTGACCGCGTACTCGTCATGGCCCAGGGCCGCCTCGCCGGGGAACTCCCCGCGGGCGAAGCCACCCAGGACGCGGTGATGGCCCTCGCGGTCGGCACCCCGCATTCCACCGAGGGGCCGGCCGCCCCCCAGGGCTCCGCCCCCACCGAACACCCCGCACCGAAGAAGGAAGAGGAGGGCCCCCGTGGCCACTGAGACAGCCAAGAGTGACGCGGGAACGGGCGGAGTCTCCGTGATACGCCGCGTCCTGCTCGACAACGGCGCCCTGAGCGCCCTGGTCGTCCTGGTGGTGGCGATGTCGCTGCTCTCCGGCGACTTCCTGACCACCCAGAACCTGCTGAACGTCGGCGTCCAGGCGGCGGTCACCGCCATCCTCGCGTTCGGCGTCACCTTCGTCATCGTCTCGGCGGGCATCGACCTGTCCGTCGGCTCGGTGGCAGCCCTGTCCGCGACGGTCCTCGCCTGGTCCGCGACGTCGGCGGGTGTGCCGGTCGTCCTGGCCGTCGTCCTCGCGGTCGTCACCGGCATCGCCTGCGGCTTCGTGAACGGCGCCCTCGTCTCGTACGGCAAACTCCCGCCGTTCATCGCGACGTTGGCGATGCTGTCCATCGCCCGCGGCCTCTCCCTCGTCATCTCGCAGGGCAGCCCGATCGCCTTCCCCGACTCCGTCTCGGTGCTCGGCGACACGCTCGGCGGCTGGCTCCCCGTGCCGGTCCTCGTGATGATCGCGATGGGCCTGATCACCGCACTGATCCTCGGCCGCACCTTCATCGGCCGCTCGATGTACGCGATCGGCGGCAACGAGGAAGCGGCCCGGCTCTCCGGGCTCCGCGTCAAGCGCCAGAAGATCGTCATCTACGCCCTGTCGGGCCTCTTCGCCGCCGTCGCGGGCATCGTCCTGGCCTCGCGCCTCGTCTCCGCGCAGCCGCAGGCCGCCCAGGGGTACGAACTCGACGCCATCGCCGCCGTCGTCATCGGCGGAGCCAGCCTGGCCGGCGGCGTCGGCAAGGCGTCCGGCACCCTGATCGGCGCGCTCATCCTCGCCGTCCTCCGCAACGGCCTCAACCTCCTGTCCGTGTCGGCGTTCTGGCAGCAGGTCGTCATCGGCGTCGTCATCGCGCTCGCCGTCCTGCTCGACACGCTGCGCCGCAAGGCCGGTTCGGGAGCCTCCTCCTCGGCGGGGACAGCGCCCGGCGCACCGGGGTCGGGACGCAGGGGAGCGTTCAAGTTCGCCGGGGCGGCATTCGCCGTGGCCGTCGTCGTCGGCGCGGTCTCCTTCTTCAACTCGGGCTCGTCCGGGGGCACGACGAAGGTCGGCATGTCCCTCTCCACGCTCAACAACCCCTTCTTCGTGCAGATGAAGGAAGGCGCACAGGCGGAAGCGGAGAAGGCGGGAATCGACCTCACCGTCACCGACGCCCAGAACGACGCCTCCCAGCAGGCCAACCAGTTGCAGAACTTCACGAGTTCCGGTGTCTCCTCCATCATCGTCAACCCGGTGGACTCCGACGCCGTCGGACCGGGCGTCCGCAGCGCCAACAAGGCGGACATCCCCGTGGTCGCCGCCGACCGGGGCGTGAACAAGGCGGACACCGCGACGCTCGTCGCCTCGGACAACGTGGCGGGCGGCAAGCTCGCCGCCGACGCGCTGGCCGACAAGCTCGGCGGCAAGGGCAGCATCGTCATCCTCCAGGGCACGGCAGGCACCTCCGCCAGCCGTGAGCGCGGGGCCGGCTTCGCCGAGGGGCTCAAGGCGTACCCCGACATCAAGGTGGTCGCCAAGCAGCCCGCGGACTTCGACCGCACCAAGGGACTGGACGTCATGACGAACCTCATCCAGTCGCACCCCGGCGTCACCGGCGTCTTCGCCGAGAACGACGAGATGGCGCTCGGCGCGGTCAAGGCGCTCGGCAGCAAGGCGGGGAAGTCCGTCTCGGTGGTCGGCTTCGACGGCACCCCGGACGGCCTGAAGGCGGTCGAGGCCGGCACGCTCTACGCGTCGGTGGCCCAACAGCCCGCCGAACTGGGGAAGATCGCGGTGCGGAACGCCGTGAAGGCCGCGAAGGACGAGAAGGTCGCGAACACGGTGAAGGTGCCGGTCAAGGTGGTCACCCAGGAGAATGTCGCCGACTTCTCCTGACCTCGGCCCACCCACCGGCCTGTTGATCCCGGACCGACGAAAGCAGGAAGCACGCCCATGCACGACAACGCCCCCGACGACCGGTACGACCTGCTGGTCGTCGGGTCGGCCAACGCCGACCTGGTGATCGGCGTCGAGCGCCGCCCCGCCCCCGGCGAGACGGTCCTCGGCTCCGACCTGGCCGTCCACCCCGGCGGCAAGGGCGCCAACCAGTCGCTGGCCGCAGCCCGCCTCGGGGCCAGGACGGCCCTGCTCGCCCGGGTCGGCGACGACGACCACGGACGCCTCCTGCTGGAGACCCAGCGCGCGGCGGGCGTGGACACGGACGGCGTCCTGGTCGGCGGAGCCCCCACCGGCGTCGCGTTGATCACCGTCGACCCCTCGGGCGACAACAGCATTGTGGTCTCGCCCGGGGCCAACGGACGGCTCACTCCCGAGGACGTCCGCGCGGCGGCCCCGCTGCTGGCCGCCGCCCGGGTGATCTCCGTACAGCTGGAAATCCCGCTCGACACGGTGGCCGAGACGGTACGGGGCCGGGGGCCCGACACCCGGCTCGTCCTCAACCCGTCGCCGCCCGCCCCGCTCCCCGAGGAGGTGCTCGCCGCCTGCGACCCACTGGTGGTCAACGAGCACGAGGCGCGGTACATCCTGGGAGAGGACGCGGGGGAGACCCCGCACGCGTGGGCGCCGGCCCTGCTCGCGCTCGGGCCGCGCTCGGTCGTCATCACCCTGGGCGCCGCCGGGGCCCTGGTGGCGGACAGCCGCACGGACTCCCTGGACCAACTGGTCAGCCCGAAGGTCGAGGCCGTGGACACCACCGGCGCCGGGGACGCGTTCACGGCGGCCCTGGCCTGGCGGCTGGGCCGGGGCGACGACCTGCGGGAGGCGGCGGCCTTCGCGGTCAGGGTGGGCGCGGCGGCGGTCACGGCGCGGGGGGCGCAGGACTCGTTCCCGACGCTGGAGGAGGTCGACGCGCTGTGAAGAAGTCGGGCATCCTCAACCGCCACCTGGCGGGCGCGATCGCCGAACTCGGCCACGGCGACGGCGTCCTGGTCTGCGACGCCGGCATGCCGATCCCACCCGGCCCCCGCGTGATCGACCTGGCCTTCCGCGCCGGAACCCCGTCGTTCGCCGAGGTACTGGACGGCCTGCTCGACGAGTTGGTCGTCGAGGGCGCGACGGCCGCCGAGGAGATCCGCGACGCCAACCCGGAGGCCGCGGCGCTCCTGGACGGCCACTTCCCCTGGCTGGAACTGGTCCCGCACGACGACCTGAAGGCGCTCACACCGGCCGCGCGCCTGGTGGTCCGTACGGGGGAGGCACGGCCGTACGCGAACGTCCTGCTGCGGTGCGGGGTGTTCTTCTGACCGGCGTCCGGTCGAGGAGTTGAGGAGCTGTTCTCAGCCGGACACCCCGGGGGCGAGTGCGCACGTGCCCGACCTCTCCGCCCCGTCATCTCCCGTCAGCGTCACCACCCCCCGGCCGTCGGTGGTCTGGTTGTAGGCGATGGTGCAGGTCAACTGGCGCCGGGCCGTGGCGTCGAGTCCCCTCACGGCGAGGGGCAGGCGGGCCGTTACCGCGCCGTCCGAAGAGACCTCGACCCTTATGGTTCCGCCCTGGCGGACCGGGGGAAGTGCCGTGGTCAGACCGGCGGCCCGGTCTGTCTCGCGTGGGCCGGAGAGCAGCGCCAGGACGACCTTCTCCGTGGATGCGGGGCCCGCCGGTCCGGACGGGTCCCGCTCGTCGGCGCCCGGCTCGATGTACTCCTCGCCGAACCCGGCCGAGGGCCTGACCTCCCGGATCACGGGACTCAAGGCGCCGTCGGGGGAACGGAAGAAGAGCAGCATGTCGGCGTCACGGCTGAGGAAAGCCTCGACGGTCGCGGGACCGCCCGCCTCGATGACGTCGGAGTCCTGGATGCCGCAGCCGCCGGCCAGCGCTGCCCCGGCCGCGGCCACGACGGTCGTGGCGAGGCCGCGCCGCCACGCATGCCTCCTCGCGACACCGCGCCACCACGCACGCCTCATCCGTCGGCCTCCTCGGCCCGGAGCGGAATCTCGACGGTGAAGACGGCACCGCCGCCGGGCAGGTTGCCCGCGCGGACCGTCCCGCCGTGCAGATTCACGTTCTCCAAGGTGATCGCCAGGCCCAGGCCGCTGCCGGGCGAGCGGGTGCGGGCCGCGTCGGCTTTGTAGAAACGGTCGAAGATGTGCGGGAGCGAGGCGGCGGGGATGCCGGGGCCGCGGTCCGCGACCTCGATGACGAGCACGAGCGTGCCCGACGAGCTTGCCTCGGTGCGCAGGAGCACGGTGACGGGTGCGCCGCCGTGCCGCAGCGCGTTCCCGACGAGGTTGGCGACCACGACGTCGAAGCGGCGTGGGTCGAGCCGGGCCCGGATGTCCGTGGGGAGTTCGGTGCGGATCCGGTCGTCATCCGCCCAGTGCCGGGCCTGGAGGGTCTTGCGGATCGCCTCGGCGACATCGATCTCGTCGGAGTTCAGCTCGGCCGCGCGGGCGTCGAAGCGGGAGATCTCCATCAGGTCCTCGACCAGCACGGCCAGCTTCCCGGTCTCCGCGCTGACCAGCCGGACCGCCTGGGCGGTGTCGGCGTCCAGCCGGTCCGCGTCCTGGTCGAGGACCTCGGTGACGGCGAGCATCCCGGCAAGGGGGGTGCGCAGTTCGTGCGAGACGTCGGAGGCGAAGCGGCGCGCACGCGCCTCGGCATCGCGCAGTTCACCGACGGAGCGCTCCAGTTGGCCCGCCGACTCGTTGAAGGTGTCGGCCAGGTCGGCCAGTTCGTCACTGCCGCGTACCGGGATACGGGTGTCGAGTCTGCCGCTGCCCATGCTCCTGGCCGCACGGCGCAGCTCCCGCACCGGACGCAGCACGCTGCGCGCGGCGAGCAGGCCGGGCACGAGCGCGACCGCGAGGCCGGGCAGGGCGCCGTTCCGGGCGGCGACGTGGAGGGCGTCGACGTTGATCTGCTCGTCGGTCATCCGCATCACGGCGTACAGGACGAGCCCGGTGGGAAGCACGCTGTCGGGGCCGGTTCTGAAGACGGTGGGCATGCCGATGGTCAGATAGGGGACGCCGTCCTTGACCACCCGCTCGAAGCTGCCGTACCGGTCGGCCGTCGCTGCCCGGCGCAGTGCGGGGGTGATGACGGAGGAGACCGGGTTCTCGCCCGAGGACGCGCGGAGCGAACCGTATTCGGCGAACACCACCCAGGGGCGTGGTTTGCCCGTGCGGGCGAGGTCGCGCAGGATCTCCTCCAGTCCTTCCCCCTGAACGGGCAGTCTCCAGCCCGTTTGCTGGACCTGGTCGCGGAACGTCGAGACGGCCGTGTCCTGTGCGGTCTTCAACAGCGCGTTGCGAGCCTCGCGGTAGGTCAGGGCTGACGTCGTGCCGGCGCTGACCGCGGCGACCAGAAGGAAGGCGGCCAGCAGTCGTGTGCGCAGACCGAACGCCCTGACCCGCGGGCGCTCGCGGGTCTCCGTGGCCCGCTCCGCGCCCTCAGCCCGCTGGCTCCCGCCGCCGCGCGGGCGGCCGGGGCGTGGGACGGCGATCACAGCGGGCCGAAGCGGTAGCCGAAACCCCGCAGCGTCTGGACGTAGCGCGGGCAGCCGGGCTCCGTCTCGATCTTGCCGCGCAGCCGGGCGACGCAGGCGTCGACCAGTCGGCCATCGGCGTGGAAGGTGTGCTCCCAGACGTTCTCCAGGAGCTGTTGCCTGCTGAAGACCTGCTCGGGAGCGGCGGACAGGTGCAGCAGAAGCCTGAGCTCCGAGGGGGCGAGCGTCAGGGGCCGGCCGGCTTTGGACACCGTCAGTCCGACCCGGTCGATGGTGAGGTCGCCGTAGACCTCGATGGCGGGCCGGCCGGTCGAGCCGTCGTCCATGCGGCGCAGCACAGCCCGGATCCGGGCGTCGATCACCTCGGGCCGGGCGGGTTTGACGATGTAGTCGTCGGCACCGGCCTCCAGTCCGATGACCACGTCGAAGTCGTCGCCGCGCGCGGTGAGCATGATGATCGGCAACTGGCTGTGCTCGCGGATCCGCCGGCAGACCTGTACGCCGGTCATGCCGGGCAGCATCAGGTCCAGCAGCAGCAGATCCGGGCGGAATTCGGCAAGGGCGGCGAGGCCGTCCTCGCCGGTTCCGGCTGCTCGTACGTCGTGGCCGCGTCGGCGCAGACCGAGTTGGACCCCCTCACGTACGAAGGGGTCGTCCTCGACGAGGAGCACGCGGGACATCGGCTGTTCTCCCTCGGTGGTTGTGGTGGTCAGGGCCCGCGGCCCGGGTGCACGCGGGAACGACGCGTCCGGTGGGGCGAGCGGCGGTGGGCGGCGTCGGGTGCGTATGCCTCATCGGCGGTTCAGGTACGCCTGGAAGGCGCGGTGAAGCGCATGGTTGGCGCTGCCGCCCACTGGCCTCTCCCATTCCCCCAACGTCTCGACGACGTGCCCACCGGTTCCGAGCTTCCACCGCAGCAATCCGTACGCACGTTCTTCCGGATCGAGAGTGGAGGGTACCCCGCGCATGTCGTAGACGTCCGCCCCGAGGGCATGGGCATCCAGCAGCATCCGCCATTGAAGGGCGTTGGAAGGCCGGACCTCCCGGCGGTGGTCCGCCGATGCGCCGGTCTGGTACCAGGCCCGTCGGCCCACGGTGATCATCGTGTGGGCCGCCAGGATCTCGCCCCGGTGGCGGGCCAGGTACAGCTTCATGCGGCCCGGCTCCTCGGCGTTGAGCGCCGCGTACTGACGCTCGTAGTAGGCGAGTGAGCGGCCGAGCCGAAATCCGTCGCGGCGCTCGGTGATGGTGAGCAGGCGGCAGAACTCGGGGAGGTCCGCCGCACTGCCGACCACCACCTCCACTCCCTCCTTCCTGGCTCGGCGCACGTTGCGCCGCCATTCCTGGTTGAGCCCGGCCCACAGGTCGTCCGTGGTGCGTCCGGCGAGCGGCACGTGGAAGACGTGGCGGGGCTGGGCGTCCCCGCCCTGGCCCGCCGCGTCGCCGCCGCAGCGGCGCCAGCCCCTGACCCGCAGCCGGTCGGCGACCGCGGAGCCGAGGGGGTCGACCTCGCTGGCCAGGACGTCGCCGAGGCGTCGGCCCGGGCCGGTGAGCGGCTTGAGGCGGCCGGCGTCCCAGCGGCGGTAGGCCGGCGACGGGCCGATCCGCACGGCGAAGGCGCCCGCGCGGCGCAGGTGCTCCAGCAGCGGATCGAGCCAGTCGTCGACGTCGGGGTCGCTCCAGTCGGCGACGGGCCCTTCGGGGAGGTAGGCGAAGTACTTGTGCATGCCGGGGAGTTGTCGCAGCAGCACCAAGGCTGCGCCCGTCAGCGCGCCCGCCGCCGGATCGGGCCCCCAGCCGATCAGTCGGGACTCCCACCCCTCCTTGACGTCGGCCCAGGAGGGGCACTGGAGGAAGCCGGGGCCGAGGGCTTGGCCTTCGCGGGAGGCGAGGAAAGCGCGGTAGGTCTTCGGGGTGATGGTTCCCAGGGCCACGTCCCGGTTCCGTGCTCGGCGCACGGGGCTGGACGACGGCGGCACGAGCAGTGCTGACACGGTCTGGCCTCTCCTTCTCCCCGGACCTTTCGCGGGGACGGCTCCCCGGACCTTTCGCGGGGACACCGAGGAGGCTCACAGCTCTTCATGACCGCTCCGAGCGGCGAATGTGACCGGACCATGACCGTTCCTCACCAGTCGCCGTCACATCGCCCCATGGCGCCTGAACTGGGGTTTTCCGGCCCTACAGTCGCAGCATCGCAGCATCGCAGCATCGCCGACTCGTCCGGCTCTCTCTCGCGGCTCTCCCGGAGGTCACGTTGTCCCGCTCGTCACGCATACCCGTACTCATCCAGGCCCGCGTCCGGGCCGCCGTGGTGGCCGCCCTGGTGGCACCTCTCGCCGCCTGCTCGTCGAGCGCCTCTCCCGGTGCCCCGGTCGCCGAGGCGAAGCCGAGCCCCGACGACCGGCCCGTCACGGTCTCCGTCACGCCCGCGGGCAAGGAGGTCCCGGCCGGTGAGCCCGTACGGGTCATGGCCTCGGGCGGCCGCCTCACCTCGGTGACCGTCACCGACGCCGAGGGCCGCCGGCTCGCCGGAAAGGCCGCCGCCGACGGCCGTTCGTGGGTCTCCGACCGCAAGGCTGCACCCGGCACGGCGTACGAGGTGACGGCTGAGACCCGGAGCGCGGGCGGAACCGCCCGGAGCGCCCGAGCCGACTTCACCACGGCGAAGGCGGACAAGGTCAACAAGGTCGACTGGCGACCGGGCACCGGCACCACCGTCGGCGTCGCCCAGCCCATCTCCCTGGTCTTCGACCATCCGGTCAAGAACCGGGCCGAGGTCGAGAAGCAGCTCAACGTCACCACCTCGAACGACACCGAGGGCTCCTGGGGCTGGATACGCGACTGGTCGGGCCGGGACCGGGTGGACTGGCGGCCCAAGACGTACTGGAAGCCCGGGACCGAGGTCACGCTGAACGCCGAGCTGAACGGGACCGACTCGGGCGCGAACGGCGGTTGGTTCGTCCGTGACTACACGACGGCCTTCACCATCGGTGACCGGCAGATCGTCGAGGTCGACCTCGACCGCCATCGGCTCTCCCTCGTACGCGACGGCCGGACGGTCCGTCACATACCGGTATCCGGCGGTACTCCCGGCGGTGACAAGCGTTCCTGGCGCGGGACCGCCGTGCTCATGGCCAAGGAGGGCACGATCAACATGAACTCCGAGACCGTGGGCCTCGCAGATGCCTACGACAAGATGGTCGACCAGTCGATGCGTCTGACCTGGTCGGGCATGTACGCGCACGCCGCCCCCTGGAACGCCCGACACCTCGGCAAGGCCAACCGGAGCTCCGGGTGCATAGGGATGAGCGACCCGGACGCCGCCTGGTTCTACGGACAGGTGCGGCCGGGCGATCCGTTCGAGATCACCGGCAAGGACACCAAGGGTGTGGTCGCGCCCGGCAACGGCTTCGGCGCGTGGAACCTGTCGTGGACCGAGTGGCGGCAGAGGAGCGCCCTGCGCTGAGACGGGCACCGGTCAGGTACGGGCACCCCTCAACCGCGGGTGCCCCCGGGAAAAGCTCTGGCCGATCCCGGTGACCGGAGCTAGGCTCGCCGCGATGACTCACTCCATGAACAGATTGGGGGACCCGTCCGCGCAAGGTGAGTGCTGATGCTCCCTTCGACCGCGAACCGGTTTTCCCACCCGTCTCTCCCGTCTCTTCCATCCTTCTCGTCTTCCTGGCCTTCCTCGTCCCTCCCGTCCTTCTGGCCGCGCGTACGCGAGTTCGCCGTGCCGGCCTCGATGATCGAGACCGCGACCGCCCGCCGTGCGGCCGGGGACTGGGCAGGAGCGTGCGCCGCGGCAGGCGTCGACACCGATCTCCAGCTCCGGTCCGTGGCGCGCAGCCACGGCGGGGAACTCGCCGCCCGGATCCGGGCGGACCTTCGCCACCTGGCTCCCGATCTGCTGCGCTGGCACCTGCCGAGGGTCGCCCCGCGCGGGCTTTTGCGCCCCGGGCTGACGATCGCCCTGGCCCGCTACGACCCACCTGAGCACGACGGGCCGGGCCCTCTGCACCTGGTCGTCCGGACCCCGCCCGCCTGGGCGGACGCCGGGCAGCGGATCAGCCTCGCGCTGTGGGACGGCTCGCACACCGAGCCCACCGCCCGCCGTCACCCTCACCCGCATCCGAACCGACGCTTCCGCCTCGATCTGCACCGACACCTGTGGGATGCCCGCAGGACCGACGAGTTGCTGATCCGCTCCGGCGCCGACGACCGGTCGACCGGCCTCGCCGCCGAGGCTGCCGACCCGGACCTGTGGGGCGCCGTGCCGCCGGACCGCCGCTGTGCCGTCGACCGGTGGGCGGCGGAGGCGGCGAACCTGCTCCGGGCCGAGGGCCACGGGCCGAGCGGAACGGTGAGCGTGCGGCTGGGCGGCCGGCGTCGGCTTCTCCTGCATGTGGAGGCCGATGACGACGGCCGGGGGACACCTGTCGCGCGGATCGTGGCAGTGAGCCCGGACCCGGGCGCGTCCACGTCGCCGGTGCTGCCGGACGCGGCTACCTGGGTGCTGCCCGACCTCGACCTGCTCCGCACCGGGGCGATCGAGCCCGGTCAGCTGCACCCGCTGGTCGCGCGGGCGCTCGTGCCGGACAACCCGCCGCCGGCTCCGGCCTCGGCTCGTACGCGCACCGGCGACCGCGCGGGGGCGTCGCGCGTCGTGGAATGCCGGGGGGCGCAGCACCGGATCGGCCTGGTCGAGGGGGCCCTCGCCCCGCTGGACCACGACCCGGCCGAGATACGCCGCGAAGAACTCCTGGTCGCCCTCACCGGAACCCCGCTGCCCTGCCTCCAGGCCATCGACGAGGCGCACCGGCGGCCGGACTGCCTCACCGGAGTCCGTGAACGTCTCGACCACGGCGACATCGCCGGTGCTCTGGCCGTCGTCGAGGGGCTGCTCGGCCCCGAGGCGGTGCTGCGCGACGGTCCTCTGCGGGACGAACTGGAGGCCGCCGCCCAACGGCGCATCACCTACGGACTGTTCCGGGCCGACCTGCTCGGGCCCGGCCCCATCCGCCGGCGCTCGGATCCTCGCCGCCCCGTCGATCCCCGCCCGCGCCGGGCGCGGCGCTCGCGCCGCACAGCCGTCTGCTGACCCCGGGGGTTCGGGGCCAGGCGGCCCCCGCCCCGTGACGACCTCCACCCGCACCCGGACATCCCCGCACCCGGACACACCCGCACCCGGACACACCCGCACCCGTGCCCATCCGCCCTCCCGCATACCCTGAGGTGATCTCCCATGCTCTCGAACAGCCCGTCCGCCGCCATGCTCGCTGACTCCACTCCCGCCTCCCAACTGGCCGTCGCCGAAGCGCTGATGAGTCTGCTCCGCGACACCACCACCGAGCAGCGCCCCGACACGCAGCTGGAGGCGCTGACCCTGGCGGTCTCCGCCGACCTGCCCGTCCTGCTGTGGGGTGAGCCGGGGATCGGCAAGACCGCGGCCCTGACCCAACTCGCCGCCTCCTTGGACCTGCCGCTCACCACCGTCATCGCCAGCGTGCACGAGCCGTCCGACTTCTCCGGGCTGCCCATCGTCGGCGACGACCCCGCCGAACAGGGCGTGCCGATGGCCCCGCCGGACTGGGCCGTTCGCCTCGTCCGGGCGGGGAAGGGCCTGCTGTTCCTCGACGAACTCTCCACCGCGCCGCCCGCCGTTCAGGCCGCGCTGCTCCGCCTCGTGCTGGAGCGGCGGATCGGGGCGCTGCAACTCCCGCCCGGCGTACGGATCGTGGCGGCGGCGAACCCCCGCTCCTCGGCGGCCGACGGCTGGGAGCTGAGCCCGCCGCTCGCCAACCGCTTCGTCCACCTCCAGTGGACCCACGACCACGAGGTCGTCGTCCGCGGACTCGCCGGCACCTGGCCCCGCGCGACGCTGCCCCGACTCGACCCCGAAAAGCTGCCCGAAGCGGTGGACTTCGCCCGGCGCGCGGTGTGCGGGCTCCTCTCCGCCCGCCCCACGCTCGTCCACCGGCTGCCCACCACCGAGACACGCCGGGGCGGCCCATGGCCGTCGCCGCGCAGCTGGGACATCACCCTGAGCCTGATCGCCTTCGCGACCGCCGCCGGTTCCTCCAAGGAGGTGCTGTCCCTGCTGGTCAGGGGCACGGTGGGGGACGGACCCGGGCTGGAGCTGCTGGCGAGCCTGGACCGGATGGACCTTCCGGACCCCGAGGACCTCCTCGCCGACCCGGCGGGCGCCGTCCTGCCCGAGCGCGGGGATCTCCGCCAGGCGGCGCTGGACGGCGTCGTCGCGGCGGTCCGTACCCGCCCGGAGCGGGTCCGTTGGGACGCGGCCTGGGCGCTGCTCGTCCGGGTCCTGGAGACCGGAGCCCCGGACCTGGTGGTCGTCCCCGCGACGACGCTCGCCTCGTTGCGCCAAGAGGACTGGGACGTACCGGCTGCCATCGAACAGCTCGCGGGCGTCGTGTCCCTGTCCGGACGCGCGGACCGCGCGGCGGCCCGGGTCGCGGCGAAGGCGAAGTCCCCGGCGGCGGCGGGCCGATGACGACGACCGACGCGCCGAGCGCACTCGACCTGGACAAACTCTTCGCCGCCCGACTGCAGGCCGCCCGCGCCCGCCCGTATCTGGCGACGGCCCTGTTCGCCCTGCACACCGTGGAGTCCCGGCAGGTACCGACCATGGCCGTCGACCGGCACTGGCGGTGCTACGTCTCGCCGTCCTTCGTGGCCCGTACCCCGGTCGAGGAGCTGGCCGGGGTCTGGGTCCACGAGGTGTCGCACCTGCTGCGCGACCACCACGGGCGCAGCGACCGGGTCGCCCGGCAGCGCGGACTGACCGGGCCCGGCGACCGGCTGCGGATGAACATCGCCGCCGACTGCGAGATCAACGACGATGTCTACGGCGACGGCCTGGCCCGCCCGAAGGGTGCTGTCTACCCGTCGACTCTGCACCTGCGGCCCGGCGAGCTCATGGAGGACTACCTGTACCAGTTCCGCCTCGGCCCGCGCACCCAGAACCTCGCCTGGCTGGACTGCGGGAGCGGTGCCGACGGGCTGGAGAGGGAATGGGAGTTGGGGCCGGACGGCGCGCACGGGCTCAGCGCGCACGAACAGGACGCGGTCCGTTTCCGGGTGGCGCAGGGCATCACGGGCCGGCCGGGAGACGTATCGAAAGGATGGAAGCGGTGGGCGGAGGAGGCGTTCCATCCTCCGCAGCCCTGGCGGGAGTTGCTGGGAGCCGCCGTCCGTTCGGCCGCCTCGGGGCCCGGGGCGGGGGAGGACTACACCTACGGGCGGCCGTCCCGACGCTCCACGGGCCTCCCCGGCGTCGTCCTGCCGAGCCTGCGCCGCAGACCGCCCCGGGTCTCCGTCGTCATCGACACCTCCGGCTCGGTCAGCGACGCCGAACTGGGCAGCGCCCTCCTGGAGGTCGCCGCCATCTCCCGTGCGGTGGGCGGCCGCCGCGACCTGGTCACCGTCCTCGCCTGCGACGCGGCGACCCGGGTCGTCCACCCGCTGTGCCAGGCCGAGGGCATCCCGCTGGTGGGCGGTGGCGGCACGGATCTGCGCACCGGCTTCGCGAAGGCACTGCGGGCGCAGCCTCGGCCCGACGCGATCGTGATCCTGACCGACGGACAGACACCCTGGCCGACCGCGCAACCGGCCTGCCGGACGGTCGTCGGCCTGTTCCCGAGGGACCACGGGCGCCGCTCCTGGGACGAGGACAACCCCGACTACGTCCCGCGTCGGCCTCCCGTGTGGGCGCGGGTGGTGGAGATCGGTTAGCTCGTCGGCTCAGGAAGCCCGTCGGAGGTTGGCTCCGGCGGCGGATCCGGTGCCGGCTCCGACTCCGGTGTCGAGCCTGAGGTGGGCGGGATGTTCACCTTTGTGGCATTGCTGTTCGGAGGGCCCGTGGTTTCAGGAAGGGGAGTGGTCGAAGGGCCCGCCGCTTCGTGGATATGCACGCCCCCGTGAATGGTGCCGGCTTGGACGATGCTCCTGGCTGCCGCGTGGGCCACGGCGTTCTCCACCGTGCTGGAGGTCGGACGCGCGTTCGTGCTCGATGGGGCCCGCACGGGCTGCGCCAGCACCTCGATGGGCCATGTGAGCTCCCGCCAGGCCAGCATGTCCTGGGGGCTGACGTGCGTCAGGCCGAACTCCCGTGCGGCGTCGACGATGGCCGCCCCCAGGCTCAGGCGCTGCCCGAGTTCGTCAATCTTCGCCTTCAGTTGCCCGATGCTCCTTTCGATCGCGCGCTCTTCCTCGACCAGGGCTGCTCGTCGGACCACTACGCCGTCGCTGTCGGGATATCCAGCGTTCAGTTTGGCAAGGGTGCGTCGCAACCTTCTCGGCACGCGTCCGTGGATTCCGGCCTCACCGAGCAGACGTACGAGCGTGCGCGCCGACTTCTGTTCCTCTTCCGTCAGTGGTGTGTTCTGACCAAGACGCCGCGCCATCCAGCGACAGAGCGAGGCGTCCCCGTCGGTTCGTTCCCCCGCAATGCTGACCAGTTCGGAGGCGAGCCGTGTCAGATGCCTGTCCCAGGTCGCACACAGACCGTCGGCCTTCCCGCGCAGGTCGCCCAGGGCGCCGTCGGAGCGGAGGGCGAGCCGGGCCTCCTTCGCCCTGGCCAATTCCGCGTCTCTCTTGTCGATCTCCGTGGTGACCGGCTCCAGCCCGATCTTGATCTGTTTCAGCAGGACGTACAGGCTGGGGACGTCGTTCAGCGCCAGGGCGAACGCCTTTTTCTCCTCCAGGGAGACGATGACGGCACAGGGCAGGAGCTTCTCGGAGACGCCGAAGAACTTCCGCATCTCGGTGGCCGCCGCGGTGAGCGCGTCCTGGTGTTCACGAAGGGGGCGGGTCAGAACCGGCATGAGGGTCATATGTTCCTCTGCCGGCCGCACCTCCATCCGGAACGTTGATTCCGCATTCTCCCCCGGTGTGTTGAGCCGCTTCTTCTCCCCGAGGAAGGCGACGCCCTCGACGGCAGAGGAGAACTCCGCCCGCCTCCAATGACGGTCGTCGATGATGACGACGGACGGAGCCGGTGTGATCACTCCGAGATACCGTCGCGTGACATCGTGCGTGTCAGGCCATTCTCGGAACAGTCTTTCATGGAGGTCCGGGTTGTCGGCGGAACGTGCCAACAAGAAGACGAGACCGGCGTATCCACCGTCACCCAGGGACCGGAATCGACTGCGAAGAAAATCGCTCACCGGCATCTGGCTCATCGCATAGCCCAATGCTCCCCCTGAAGTCGGCGCCCAGTGCCTGACGAATTCTGCCCGAGACCTCGCCGCTACGCGCCCGGTCTGACGTATCCGCAGCTGTCCCGGCGTAAGCAGTCCTTGCCCTGCCGTTCGGCAGGGCAAGGTTCGGCGCCCGTGGGCGGTTCGGCGCCGGGTCTGGCGCTGGTACGTCCAGCGAGGCCCAGACGGTCTCTCCGGGGCCCTCGGCGCGGGGGAACCGGCCCCACCCGGTCGGTCAGGGCGGCTACGAGGAGCAGCCCACGGCCGCCTTCCTGGTCGGCGGCCGACGGGTCGGAGAGCGCGGGCAGGCGCTCGCCACGGGTGTCGGTCACCTCCACGCGTACGGTCGTGCTCTCGGCCAAGAGCCGTAGGCGGAGGTCGCGCCCCGGTGCGAGGCCGTGGCTGACGGCGTTGGCGCTGAGCACGATCCGTGCCAGCGCGTCGTGGACGTCACTCCCGTACGGGATGCCCCAGGTGTCGAACCGTTCGCCGGCCAGGCTCCACGGTGACCATTCGCGGCCTAGCGTGACCAGAGGTGACACGCCGTCGTGAGGTGGTTGTACGCGGCGGTGTTCGGCGCGTACGTATGTGCGACAGGTGGTGGCCGCGATGGCGCAGGACGACGAGGCGGGTGCGGGGAGCGCGGTGGGTCGGAGCCCGGGCGGCCCGAGGACGAGCCGGGGGCAGGGGTGACGGTCGCGCTCGGGCGGCAGTAGGGCTGTGATCTTCTCGCGTCAAGAGCGATCCGACGGGCGGATCCCGCGGTTCCACCTGGTCAGCAGGGTTCCGCCAGCTCCACCAGCTCCGCCAGCGCCCCCGCCAGCAGGCCGTGCCCCGGTCCCGCAGGGCCGCCCGGCTCGCTCATGTACGTGTCGCGGCGGATCTCGATCATCAGCGCGGTGACCCGGCGGTCCGTTCCGTAATGCCGGAGAGGGACGTACGTACCGGCGAAGGGGGTGTCGTGCGCGATGCCGCCCCGGCCGAAGCGGCCGCCGAACGCCGCCTCCGCCGCCGCGAGGAGTTCGGGCGGGGTGTGGAACGGGTCGGTGCCCAGGCAGACGGGCGGGCGGGGGCCGGTGCCGTGGAGTTCGTAGGGGAGAGGCGCGGTCGGGTACGAGTGCACGTCGATGATCACCGCGCTGCCCGCGGCGGCGAGGCGTGCCTCGACCGCCGCCGTCATCGCGTCGGCGTACGGGTGGAAGTACGCCTCCAACAGCGGGCCCGGTTCCGTCTCCGGTGGACGGAGCGGTTCGCGGTGGGTGGTGCGCGTGTAGACGGCGCCCATGCCGACGGCGAGCATCTCCTCCCGCTCGTCCGGGAAACGCTCCGGGTCGACGACCAGCCGGGAGAGGTTGTTGACGAAGCGCCACGGGGCGGACGGGGCGATCGCCGCCGCCGCGGCGGCCAGTTCGGCGGTGTGGGCGTCGGTGATGTGGTCGAGCTCGCGCTCCAGAGCGGGGTCGTCCAACGTGATGCCCTCGCGCACCCGCTGGGGGATGCGGCGGGATCCGTGCGGTACGTGCAGGAGGACCGGCGAGTCCGCAGCTCCCGGGATGAGCGCGAACGGCTGCTGAGGATCACTCACGGGTACTCCTTCGGCGGTGCTTCTCGTCCGGTCCCGCCCCAGCATCGCGGACCGCCCCCACCGCCCGAAAGCGGAGGGGGCGGCGACGTCCGGTCGTCGGCTACTTGCCGGAGCCGATCACCGGGTAGTGGTCGGAGAGGTTCGTGTACGTGTACTTCTTGCCCCAGCTGGACACCGTCCAGGGGGCGCTCTGCTCCTTGATCACGTCGTTCTTCCAGCCCGACGGCTTGGCGTGGCCCGTGCGGTGCAGGACGTGGTCCAGGTCCTCGCGCGGGTCGTCGGGGTAGCGCTCGGAGGCTATGGAGTTGTCGCGGGTGTCGAAGGAGTACGGGTGGCCCGTCCGGGTCTCCGGTGTGCTCAGGCCCGCGTCGCCGAGGAACGACGCGTACTCCGCCGAGTGCCCGTCGACATTGAAGTCGCCCGCGACGACGACCTGTTCCGAGGCCGGGATGTTCTTCGCGTCGAGGAACGCGTCCATCTGCTTGAACTGCCGGCTGCGCATCTGTGCCGCCTCGCCGGCCGAGCAGCCGGGGTCGGTCGACTGGTTGTGGGTGCCGACGACGTGGACCCGGGCGCCGTTGACGTTCAGCACCGTGTAGGCGAAGCCCTTGTTCGAGAACCAGTCGCCCCCGCACGCGTCCTTGAAGACGAACTGCTCCTTGCGCACGATCGGCCACTTGCTGAGGATGGTGACGCCGCCGTCCTCGGGCGTCGTCGCCGCGTAGGAACCGCCCGTCGCGTCCCAGCCGCTCTTGCTCCGGCCGACCACCGGGGTCTGGTGCGGGTACTGGGCGGCGGCGTTCCGCAGCAGCGCGTCGGAGGCGCTGTTGTCGAAGGCCTCCTGGATCACCACGACGTCATTGCCCTGGAAGAACGACGTCTTCGGGATCTCGGCCGCTCGGTGGTCCTGGCCCCAGTTGGGGTAGAGGGTCTTGCTGAAGAGGAACGCGTTGTAAGAGAGCACCCGCAGCGACGGGGTCTCGGCGGCCGCCGCCTGCGGAGCGTTCGCGGCGAGGGTGGCGGTGGCGAGTGCGGCGGACAGGGCCACGCCGGTGAGACGGCGGAACGCGGTGTTCGGCACGGAGTCTCCTGTGGTCGAGTGGGGGGTGTACCGGGCGCTCCCCATCCAAGCAGTGGCAGTTACCCACGGGTAGACATCGGATGGCACGAGTCTGTCCGACGGCTGCCAACCGGGTTGCCGGTGAGCGATCTTCCGCCGCCGAGTCCGCCGAGTCCGCCGAGTCCGCCGAGTCCGCCGAGTCCGCCGATGCTCAGCGTCGTGTCGGTCGTTTCAGTCGCGTCCGTCGAGGATGCCGTACACGATGACGTTGTCGACCGTGTGGCCCTCCGCGTCGAACTCCCCGTCGCAGGTGATGAGTCGCAGCGTGCTGCCCTTCGTCGGACCGTAGACCTTCTCGGTGGGGAACGCCTTCTTGCTGACCGCTTCCTTGCCCGTGACCGTGTAGCGCAGGCTCTTCCCCGCCCCGTCGCGTACCAGCACCGCCGCGCCCTCGCGGATGTTCTTGAGGTCGTGGAACACGGCCCGGCCGAAGCGGGTGTCGTTGTGGCCGATCAGGACGGCCGGCCCGGGTGCTCCGGGCACGGACCCGCCGCGGTACCAGCCCGCCGTCATGCCCTTCTCCGCCGGCGGGACCTCGACCGTGCCGTCCGCGTTGAGGCCCAGCTCCATGAGGGTGCTCCGGACGCCGATCGACGGGATGGAGACCTCGGTGGGAGCCGGCTGCTCCGCATCGTCGGTCCGGGGTGGCACGGTCGATCCGGAGCTCGCCTCGTCCCGCGCCGACGCGGAGGGCGTGGCGGCGGTGGCCGCGGAGGGCTCGGCGGACGTGCATCCGGCCAGGGCGGCGCACGCCGCGAGGGCGGTCAGCAGGGCGGCGGTCCGCCGGAAGCGGTGGGGCGTACGGGGCGACGGCACAGAGGACTCCGGAATCGGGGCGGGGCAGGGCGGTGAGCGGGCGTGGCGCCGCCCCGGTGCGGGGCGGCGCCACGGTCAGCGGTGGTGCGCGGTGCGGGTCAGCCGTTGTGGCCGGCCCCCGAGCGGCGGCGCAGCACGAGCGTTCCCGCGCCCGCGAGCAGCGCGGCTCCTGCCGCCGAACCGGCCAGCACCGCGGTGCTGTTGTCGCCGCTGCCTGCCGGGCGTTCACCCGCGGCGACACCGCCGCGCGGGGTGACTGCCGGAGCCGCCTCCTCCGGGGCGGTCTCCTTCGCCGCCGGTGCCGGGCGGTCGCCGGCCGCCACGCCGCCGCGCGGAGTCACTACCGGGGCGGCGGCCTTCGGGGCCTCCCCGGCGGCCTCGCTCCGCTCCGGGGACGGCGCGGCCGGGGCGGCTTCCGACGGCTTCGGGGAGGCGTCGGCGAAGGCGGCGGCGGACGGGACCAGCACCGCGCCGGCCGCGACAGCGGCGAGGACGGCGGCGCGCAGGGTGCGGCGAGAGGTGAAAGCGGTCATACGGATGGCTCCATTCCTGTCGGCCCCGTGACGGTCCCGGAGGCAGGTTCGCTCCGGGGACGGGGCATGCCGCCAGGCTGGCGTGGAGATATGAAGAAGCTGTCAGAACGCTGTGGTCATCCCATCAGGGGCCGGAGGGCGTCGCTCCGGGCAGCCGCAGAGCGAACGTCGAACCCTCGCCCTCCGTACTCGCCGCCTCCACCGTGCCGCCGTGCGCCTCGACGAGTTTGCGGACGATGGCCAGGCCGAGGCCGCTGCCGCCCGTGCGGCGACTGCGGGACTTCTCGGCGCGCCAGAACCGGTCGAAGACATGGGGGAGGTCCTCGGCGGGGATACCCGATCCGGTGTCCGTCACCTCGATCACCACCGTCCCGTCGCCCTGCGCGGAGGCATGCGGTTCGGAGGCGTACGGCTCCGTGGCCTGCGCCTCCGTGGCCTGCGGCGCGGAGATGTTCGGCGCGGAGACGTACGCGCGCAGCGTCACCCGCCCGCCCTCCGGGGTGTGCCGTACGGCATTGGACACCAGGTTGCCCACCGCCTGCCGGAGTCTGACCGGGTCCGCGGAAAGGGCCGATGGTCCCGGGGCGGTGGTCGCCACGGCGAGCGTGACGCCCGCGTGCTCCGCCCGGGCCTGGTGGGCGGCGGCGACCTGGCCCAGCAGCTCCCGGACGTCGACGGGCTCCGGATGAAGCCGGAGCGCCCCGGCGTCGGCCGCGGCCAGGTCCTGGAGGTCGTCGATGATGTGCTGGAGCAGCACCGCCTCCTCCAGCAGCGAGGAGACGAACGCCGGGTCGGGGTCGGCGAGTCCGTCCTGTGCGGCTTCCAGCCAGCCCCGGATGTTGCTCAGCGGGGTGCGCAGCTCATGGGCGACGTCGCTCACCATGGCCTTGCGCTGCTCCTCCAGCCGTGCCCGGTGCGCGGACATGTCGTTGAACGCCGCGGCCAGCCGCCCGACCTCGTCGTCCCCCGAGACGGGCACGGAGGCCGGCTGCTCCCCGTCCCGCATACGCTGCGCGGCGCCGGTCAACGCGTGCAGCGGGCGCACCAGCCGGGCCCCCGCGAACACCGACGCGCCCACGGTGAGCGCCAGTACGAGCGCCGCGGCACCGGCGATCCTGGCCGTGTTCGCGGGGGAGAGGTCGAACCCGGGCAGCGTCGCGCCGCCCTCGTCGCCGATGAAGAGGAGGGCGGGGGAGGCGACGTACGAGCTGAGCTGTTCGCTCCGGGCCGTACCCACACAGGAGGCGATGGCCCGGTCGTTCTCCCCGGTCCGCTCCGGCACCTCGACCGACGGTGCGGCCTCCTTCGCGGGGGCGTCGCTCGGCGCCGGCTCCGGCACCGGACGCGCCACCAGCGGTCCGGAATCGCCCGGCACGGCCACCGGGACCGGATCGCCCCAGGACAGGTCGTTGTTGAGCCGTACGCCCTCGCGGCCCTGACGCTTCAGGCAGGCGTCGGCCAGTTCGGTGAGCGCGTCGAGCGCCTTGCGTTCCGAACGGGTGGGGGTGTCCAGGGCGGCGAGATCGCAGCGGGTGCCCAGGGCGCGTTCGGGATCGTTGCCCACGATCTGCACCCGGGGGCGGCCGCTCGCGCCGACCACCACGTCCGAGGCGATCCCCGCCCGGTTCAGGCACTCCACCTGGTCGTCGGCCGTCCGACGCAACGCCCGGCCGTCGGCCGCCGACAGCCGGAAAGGACCCGCCGCCCGGGGATCGATCCGGTCGGCCGCCGTGCCCTGCGCGTCGGCGCCGCGCGCCGCCAGGACGGTGTCCACGGACAACGGGTCGACCACGGCCGACGCCTGCGGCGGGAGCGCCGGCGCGGTCTTCGCGGTGGCGGAGTCCGCGAGCGGCTGCCGGCTCTGCGTGGTCAGGGCGACCCGGCGGCCCGACTCCCGGGCCAGCTCCCGCACCGTCGCACCGACCCCGTCCCAGGTCGGGTTGCGGGCCGCGTAGTCCAGCAGGGTGTCGTAGATCCGGGCATCCGCGGTGAGGTTCTGCCCCTGCTCCTGCTTGATCGCCCCCGAGGTGGTCTGTACGGCGATCCAGGCCGTGGCCGCCACCGAACACGCCGCGACCAGCGCCGAGACGGCGAGCAGCCGCCCCAGCAGGCTTCGGCGCAGCGGCAGCCGCGCCCGGCCCGTCGTCCCCCACCGGGCTCCGTGACCGCGCGCCCTACGCACGCCGGGAGGCCTTCGCCGGATCGGTGAGTTTGTAGCCGACGCCGAAGACCGTCAGCAGCCGCTCCGGCCGCCGCGGGGCCCGCTCGATCTTCTTGCGCAGGTTCATGACGTGCACGTCCACGGTCCGGGCGCTGATGTACCGGTCGAACCCGTGGAGTTCCTCCAGGAGCCGCTGCCGGCTGAACACCCGGTCCGGTTCCGCCGCCAGGGCCGCCAGGATCCGGAACTCGCCCGGGGTGCACTCCACCGTCCCACCGCCCACCGATATCTCGTGCCGGCCGGGATCGACCACCAGGGCCCCGACGCGCAGGACGGGGTCCTCGGCCACCGGCTCGGGGGAGGCGGGCCGCCGGGTACGCCGCAGCAGCGTGCGGACGCGGGCCATCAGCTCGCGCGGACTGTAGGGCTTGGTCATGTAGTCGTCGGCGCCGAGGTCGAGACCGAGCAGGAGGTCGTCCTCGGTCGACCGGGCGGTCAGCATCAGCACCGGCAGTTCGCGGTCCTCGGACCGCAGCACCCGCACCACGTCCAGGCCGTCGGCCCGGGGCATCATCACATCGAGAACCAGCAGGTCGGGTTCCCGGTGCCGGACGGCGTCGAGCACGGCGAGGCCGTCGCCCACGATCCGTACGGCGTGTCCTTCCCGTTCCAGATAGCGGCGTACGAGCTCGGCCTGCTTCTCGTCGTCCTCGGCAACCATGACGTCTGCGCACACGCCCCCGATCGTAGAGCGGCGGGGCCGCGGAGCGAGGCCGGGGCGGGTTCCGGAACACGGAAGCCGGGAAGGGAACCGGCGCGTTCACCTGCGCGAAGGTGGCCGCACCGGCGGCCGGCACGGGCTGAGACCGGTCCGGCGGACGGCCCGAACGCTCCTGGGGCGGCCGGCGGCCGGCGGCCGGCGCGACGCCGATCTTGTGATCAAAGATGCGCAGATGGCATGGGGGAAGCGGCGGAAGGTGAATCAGAACCATGCGGAGTCCGGGCGAAATTGAGCGCGAACGGGGCCCAAGGGTTCACGCAACCTCCTTATAGTGGTGCCGCGTTGATCGTATGGTCGCAACGCGCGAAGTCGCCGCCACTGGAGTCCGTACGATGACGAACCCCTCGTCCGCCACGCCCGCGTCCACGACCGGCACCGGCGGTGGTTGCCCCATGGGCGCCGGTACGGGCGCCGTCGCGCTCGGCGGGCCCGGCTTCTCCGCCGAACCGCAGGCGCTCTACCGGTCCATGCGGCGCGAGCACGGGCCCGTCGTCCCGGTCGAGCTGCCCGGCGGCTTTCCCGCCTGGCTGGTGATCGGCTACCAGGAACTCCACCAGGTCACCAGCGACGGGGAGGCGTATCCCCGGGACGTCTCCCTGTGGAACCAGTGGGAGAACATCCCCGCCAACTGGCCGCTGCTGCCCATGGTGGGGACCCCGATGCCGTCCATCTACTTCACCGCCGGGGCCGAGCACCGCCGCCACGTCGACATGGTCGTCCCCGCTCTCGAAGGGGCGGACCCCTTCGAGATCCGGGAGCACTGCGAGCAGTTGGCCGACCGGCTCATCGACGCCGTGTGCAGCCGGGGAACCGCCGACCTCGTAGCCGAGTTCGCCGAGCCGCTGCCCGTCCTCGTGCTCGCCCGGCTCGTCGGCTTCCCCGACGACGAGGGGGCCGACATCGCCAGGGTGCTCAAGGACCTCGCCGACGGCGGGCCCGACGCGCAGAAGGCGCACCTGCGCTTCGGCGAGCACATGCGGCAGCTCGTCGCGAACCGGCGGGCGCGGCCCGGCGACGACGTGACCTCGCGGATGCTGGCCCATCCCGAGCCGTTCACCGACGAGGAGTACGCGCTCGACCTGATGGCCATCACGGCCGCCGGGCACCTGACCACCGCCGACTGGATCAGCAACTCCACCCGGCTGATGCTCACCGAGGACCAGTTCGCCGACGCGCTGTCCGGCGGCCGGCACAGTGTCGCCGAGGCGATGAACGAGGTGCTCTGGGAGGACGGCCCCACCCAGATCCTGGCCGGCCGCTGGGCCGCGCGTGACACCCGGCTCGGCGGCCGGGACATCGCCCGCGGCGACATGCTGCTGCTCGGGCTCGGTGCGGCCAACACCGACCCCCATATCCGGCAGCAGGTCACCGCCTCCGTCGTGCGCTCCGGGCAGGGCGGAAACAGCGCGCACCTGGCGTTCAGCCATGGCGAGTACCGCTGCCCCTTCCCCGCCCAGGAGATCGCCGAGATCATCGCCCGTACCGGCATCGAGGTGCTGCTGGACCGGCTGCCCGACCTCGAACTGGCCGTCCCCGCCACCGAACTGGTCCGCAGGCCGTCCGCGTTCCTGCGCGGGACGATCGCGCTGCCCGTCCGCTTCACCCCCGTACGCACGACAGGAGACGCGTTGTGAACTGCCCGCACGCCGAAGCCGCACAAGCCGACCGGAGTACCGGGGTGATCACCGTCGACCCCATGGTCCAGGACCTGGACGGGGAGACCGCACGGCTGCGCGACGCCGGGGTCCTCGCCCGGATCGACCTGCTCGGCGTACCGGCCTGGACGGTCACCCGGCACGCCGAGGCACGCCAACTCCTGCTCGACCAGCGTCTGGTGAAGGATCTCGACGCCTGGGGCCTGTGGCAGAGCGGCGCGGTGACCCACGCGTGGCCGCTGATCGGCATGATCGACGCCGGGCGCTCCATGTTCACCGTCGACGGGGCCGAGCACCGGCGGCTGCGGACGAAGACCTCGCAGGCGCTGACCCCCCGCCGTCTGGAGGCGATCCGCCCGGACATAGAGAAGTTCACCGACGAACTGCTGGACGCCCTCGACGCCGCACGGGGCGAGGACGGGGTCGTCGACCTGAAGGCGGTCTTCGCGCAGCCGCTGCCGATGCGGGTGGTGGGCCTGCTCATGGGCGTGGACGAGTCCCAGCACGCCATGCTCACCCGGCAGTACAGGGCGTTCTTCTCCATGCTCACCCCGCAGGACGAACGCCTGTCGCTGCTCGCCGAGTTGGACGTCTTCTACACCGACCTCGTACGGGAGAAGACCGCCCGCCCCACGGACGACCTCACCAGCGCGCTGATCCTGGCCGAGGAGGGCGGCGAGCCGCTCACCGAGGAGGAGGTGGTGGGCAACCTCAAGGCCATGGTCGCCGCCGGGCACGAGACCACCATCGGGCTCGTCCTCAACGCCGTACGCGCCCTGCTCTCCCACCCCGACCAGCTGCGCCAGGTGCTCGCCGGGGAGGCCGGCTGGGACGCGGTGATCGAGGAGACGCTGCGCTGGGACACCCCCACCACCCACCTGCTGATGCGGTTCGCCACCGAGGACATAGCCGTCGGCGACGACGTGATCCGCAAGGGGGAAGGGGTCGTCATCTCCTACCGGGCGATCGGACGCGACATCGAGCAGCACGGCCCCGACGCCGACGCCTTCGACATCACCCGGCCCACGCGGGGCCGCCACATGACCTTCGGCCACGGCCCGCACATCTGCCCCGGCGCGGCCCTCTCGCGCGTCGAGGCGGGCATCGCGCTGCCCGCCCTGTTCACGCGCTTCCCGGGACTGCGTCTCGCCGTCCCGGACGAGGAGATCACCAAGCTTCCGGTGATGACGCAGAACGACATGGCCGCCTTCCCCGTCCTGCTGGACTGAGGCGGAAGCGGCGGGCGGGGAGGCGCGGGACGCGTCGTTCCGGCACGGCCTCCCTCCACGACGGATGGCCGGACGCGCTGCCCGCCGTCTCGCCGGCCACGAGATCAGTCGCGTGCCTCTCTCCGAGGCCCGCCGCTCCCTTGGCCTCGTGCCCGGACGGGGCCTGGAGTTCCGGTCGGCGGGGCCGGTCAAGATCCTGGTTGCCGAAGATTCAACCGTGGTAACTTCGCGTTCAGCCATGTGAGTTGGACCGACTCGGCGGGGGATGGTCGGCGATGAATGCTGTCCCGCACGGGAGCCCGGGACCGGACCTGGTGCAGACCCTGGTCGACGCGCTGACCCTGCTCGACTGCGTCAAGGACCGCAGTCAGCGCTTCGAGTTCGTGGACGTGGTGGCGTATCGGCTCGACATCGAACTGACCTACCCGGACAGCACCCCGCGGATCGACATGACGCATGTGGTCCGCAAGGTGATCCACCGGCCCGGCGGCCCCGAGGCGCTGATCTACGCGGTCCGCGCCGTCTCCGGCAAGGACGACGCCGACCGGATTGCCGCCGAGGCGGGCATCCGAACCGACGGCGAGCGGCCCGACCCCTGGCCCGCGCCCCTCTTCGCCGATGACGTCGCCCGCCAGGCGCGCCGGCTGCTCGGCGAGGCGACGGACCTCGACCCCGGACGGCTGCGTACGCTCCTCACCGAGGAACTGCCCGGGGAGCTCCCCGACCACCGGACGCCGGTCGAACTCTTCGACCACGCACAGGACATGACCGCCTGCGCCGACGGCCTCCCGGCCGCCGTCGTCCTGGTCGAGGTGGCTGCGGCCCTCTCGGCGGAGCGCGGCGCACCGCTGCGCGTGTGGTCGGACCGCTGGGCCGCGGGAGACCCCACCGCGCCGGCCGACGACGCCCGGGCGCCCGTCCCCGGGGCGGCCGAGGCGCTCGCCGGCTGCCGGGAGCGCCTGAAACACCCCGCCGCCCCCGACCCGACCGTGCCCCGCAGCCTCGTCGTGATGGTCGAACCGGCCCGGGACGGTTCTCCGGACGTCTTCGTCCGGCACTGGATCAACAAGATCCCCGGCTACTGGCGACCGGAACCGGGCTCCGTGGAGACCGCCACCCTGGAGACCCTGGCCGGAGCCGTCGAACGCGCCGTCGACCGGGGCGAGACGCTGTGGTCCGACCGCCCCGTGGCCGGGGCGGGCCCCGTCCACGTCGAGTTCCTCCTCCCTTTCGACCTGCTCAACCACGACATGGCCCGCCTGGAGCTGGGTACCCGAACCGCGAGGTCCTGGCCGATCGGGCTGCGCTACCGGGTCCATCTGCGCAGCCTGGACCGGATGCGCGGCGACGCCGGGCAACTGCGCCGCTGGCAGGCCCGCTGGGACCGGCTGCGGACCGCGCCCGCCCCGGCCACCCACCGGTGGAGGGCGGCGGATCGGGGCGGGTTCGAACGCTGGCGGGCGCAGCTCGCGGGCGACGAGTCGTTGACCGCGGTCATCCTCGACGAGCCCGCCGTCCAGGGGAACGGCCTGGAGGCGCTGCAGGCCGCCGTCGTCGAGGGCGTCGGACTCGCCGCCTGGGACCGCAGGCCCAAGAGCACGTCACAGTCCAGCGAGCTCCTCACGCTGCTCCTGGGCCACTCGTACGCACAACTACCGGAAACGGTGAACAGGTTGAGGATCGGGGCGGAGATCGAGGAGGACGGTCCGCTGTGGCTGGGCCGGCATATCGCCTTTCTCTGGGACGATCCTCACCGACTGGTCGATCGTGAGGAGTTGTTGTCGGCATGACCGGACAGACCCCTGCCGCACCACCGTCGCCACCGCCCCCGTGGTGGGTGTTCCACGCGACCGGGAAGGCGCCCGGGGCCGAGCCGCCGGAGCTGCCCGAGCCGCCGCCCTGGCGCACCTTCCCCGGGGCACCCCTCCAGCCCCCACCGCCCGACGACGACCGGGCGGCCGTACGCCGCCTCGGCCGGATCCAGGACGGGCCTCAACTGCGCCGCGAGGAGATCGACGCGGTCAACGCCGCCCTGCTGCTGCGCCGCCCGCTCCTCATCACCGGTCCGCCGGGCGTCGGCAAGTCCACTCTCGCCTATCTGATCGCCCGTGAGCTGGGGCTCGGCCGGGTCCTGCCCTGGAGCGTCGTCAGCCGCAGCACCCTCAAGGGCGGCCTGTACGCGTACGACGCGATCGGCCGCGCCCAGGCCATAGCGGCCTGGCGGGCCGGCGACACCGGAACCGCGTCCGGCCCCGACCCTGTGGCCGGTCCCGCCCCCGCATCCGGCGACGGGCCGCCCGCGCTGGGCGACTTCGTCACCCTCGGTCCGCTCGGCACCGCGCTGCTCGCCTACGAGCGCCCCCGGGTGCTGCTCGTCGACGAGCTGGACAAGAGCGACATCGACCTGCCCAACGACCTCCTGCACGTTCTGGAGAACGGCAGCTACGAGATCCCCGAACTCGTCCGCAGCAACGAGGAGTCGGCGACGGTCTTCACCGACGACCCGCGCGGCACGGCGAGCGTCGAGGGCGGCCGGGTGGAGTGCGCACAGTTCCCCGTCGTGGTCATCACCAGCAACGGCGAACGGGAGTTCCCCGCGGCGTTCCGCCGCCGGTGCCTGCCGCTGGAGATGGAGCCGCCGGGCCGCGAGCAGCTGATCGGGATCGTCGTCAGCCATCTGCGACAGCGCCCGGAGGGCGTCGAGGCGCTGGTGGACGAGTTCGAGGACCGGCTGCGCGGCGGCGGCACCCAGTCGATCGACCAGTTGCTCAACGCCGTCCAGCTGACCACCGCGGGCGGTTTTCAAGCGGATGCCGACGGGCGTAAACTCCTCGAGATGCTCCTCCGAGACCTCTCGAAGGGCCGCTGATGAACGGCTTGCCCAGGGAGCGTGCTCCGGACCCCGCGTCCGCGCCGGCCGGCTCCCCCGATCGCGCCACCGGCGACCGACACGAGGACGGCAGCCCGTACCTCCCGGGCGGGGCCGACTGGACGGGGCTCGCCGACGCCGCGTGGCTCGCCGCCGCCCGGATCGGCGCCGACCGCGCCACCGGGCCGGCCCCGGACGACCCGCCCCGAGCCGAAGGGCACCCCGACGCGCCCGGACCCCAGCTCGAAGCGGTTGCCGACCCGCCCACCCGTCCCGAGCCCGACGTCGTGCCCGGGGTCACCGGGCTGCCTGGGGCACCGGCGTACGAACGGGAGGTCCGGACCTTCGTGGAGCGCGCCCGCACCGGCCCCGCCCGGCTGCCGGGGCGCGGCCCCCGCACCGCGCGCAGGGGCCCGTCACTGCTGGCCCGGTCCCTGCGCGGGCTGGGCCGCAGGGTGTCCACCGGAGGCCGGAGCGCGCTGGACGAGGAGAGCACCGCCGAGCACGGGCTCACCGACGGGCTGTGGGTTCCCTACTTCCTCCCCGACCGCGAGCGCGCCTTCGACCTGGTGCTCCTCGTCGATCGCGCCCCCACCATGCCGCCGTGGCGGGGCACCGTCCGGCAGATCGCCGACGAGGCCGCCCACAGCGGGGCCTTCCGGGATGTCCGCACGGTCGGGGTGACCCTTCCCACCGGAGACGGCGAAGCGTCGCTGCGCTGGCCCGGCGGGCGCGACGGCGACCCCGCCGAACTGATCGACGGCCGCAGCTCCAGGCTCTTCCTCGTCGTCACGGACGGACTCGCCCACGGCTGGGCGGGCCCCGGAGCCGACCGGTTACTGGAGCGGCTCGCCTCGGGCGGGCCCACCGCGCTCGTCCACCTCCTGCCGCCCTATCTGCGCCACCGGTCGTCACTGTTCCCCTTCCGTGCCCAACTGGACGCCGGAGGCTTCGGCGCGCCGAACCGGCGCTTCCACTGCCGCCCGCCCCTCGGCGCCCACGACCCCGTCCGGCCGCTGCCCGAACCGGACGACGAGACCGTGCCGGTACCGGTGCTCAGCGTGCGCGCCGGCTCCTTCCGCGCCTGGGCGGACCTGGTGACCGGCGAACGCGGGGTGCGACGGATGCTGCCGGTCGTCCTGGCGGGCGCCATGGCCAAGGGCGCCTCCGCGCCCGGGCTGCGCCGCCCGGTCGTCGACGGCCCCCGTGCGGCGGCCGCCGCCGTCCGCAGGTTCCGCTCGCTCGCCAGCCCGCTGGCCCGGCAGCTCGCCGGGCTGCTGGCCCTCGCCCCGATGGACTTCGCCGTCATCGAGGAGCTGCGCGACCTGGCCCTGCCGGAGGCCGGTCCGGAGCACCTCGCCGAGGTCATGATGGGCGGGCTGATCGACTGGGACACCGGTACGGAGGACGGTCCGGACTTCGCCGACGGCGTACGCGAGGCACTCCTCGCCGTCAGCACCCGGACCCAACTCGCCCGTACGGTCGTGCTGCTGGCGGAGCTCCGGACGGGGCAGGGCCACGGTGCACGGCTCCGCGCCGCCCTCCACGACCCGGTGCGCACCGCCCTTCCCGGTACGGAGCCCGGTGCCCGCCCCTGGCTCAGGATCGAACTGGCGGTCCTCCGGGCGCTGGCAGGGCCGTACGCCGGACGGGCCGCCCGGGTGGCCACCCGTCTGACGGGCCCGCCGAGCGGCCCCCCTGCCCGGCCGGGTGAGACGGGTGCGAAACCGATGAAAGACATCCCGAATTGGGAAAAGCTGCTACCGGACAGCGTCGTTTCACCAGGAGGATCCGTGCCGCGCACGACACCCACAGCAGCTGACACCTCGGTACCAGCTGACGACCCAGCCCGGAGGGCTCGCGAGGAGATGAAAGCCAAAGCGCCGGAAGCACCCTTCGTCCGTTCGGGCCAGCCGAAGATCATGGGCAACGTGCCGCCCAAGAACCCCAACTTCACCGGCCGCGAGTCCCTGCTCGCCGCCGTGGAGCGGCAGCTGGCCGAGGACGAGACGACGGCGGTCCTCCCGCACGCTCTGCACGGCCTCGGCGGCGTGGGCAAATCGCAGATCGCGGTGGAGTACGTCTACCGCCACAGCGGCGACTACAACGTCATCTGGTGGATCCCGGCCGAACAGGAGAGCCTGATCCTGGCCGCGCTCGCCGAGCTGGCGGCCGGGCTCGGCCTGGAGGTCGGGCCGCAGGCGAACACCGCTGTGCCCGCCGTCCGCGAGGCCCTGCGCACCGGCAAGCCCTTCGACAACTGGCTGCTGGTCTTCGACAACGCCGAGGACATCGACGCCGTGCGCTCGTACTTCCCCAACGGCGGCCCGGGGAAGATCATCGTCACCTCGCGCAACCGGGAGTGGGAGCGGGTCGCCACACCCCTCAGCGTCGATGTCTTCGACCGCGAGGAGAGCATCGCCCTGCTCCAGCGCCGCGCCCGGGGGCTGAGCACCGAGGACGCGGGCCGGCTCGCCGAGGCGCTCGGCGATCTGCCGCTGGCCGTCGAGCAGGCCGGAGCCTGGCACGCGGCGACCGGCATGCCGGTCGACGAGTACCTCCAACTGCTGGACGAGCGGCGCCCCGAGATCCTCGAACTGGCCCCGTCGCCCGACTACCCCGTCCCCGTCGCCGCGGTCTGGGACATCTCGCTCGGCAGGCTCTCCGCCGAGAACCCGGCTGCCCGCCAACTCCTCCAGATCTGCGCCTGCATGGCTCCCGAGCCCATCCCGCTGAACATGCTCCGCGGCGGCCGCAACGTTCAGATCACCCCGGAGCTGGACCCCGTGCTCCGCGACCCGCTGCTGCTCGCCCGCGCCACCCGCGACCTGAGCAAGCTCTCGCTGGTCCGCCTCGACCACCAGGCCGGCACGCTCCAGATGCACCGGCTCATGCAGAACGTGATCGTCGCCCGGCTGGACCCGGAGGCGCGGGAGCGGATGCGCAACGCCGCCCACCTGCTCCTGACCACCGCTAAACCGGGCCTGCCCGCCTCGCCGGAACAGTGGCCCGCCTACCTCGGACTGCTGCCCCACGTGATCGCCTCCGACGCGGTCAGCAGCTCGGACGCCTGGGTGCGCGACCTGGTGTTCGACATGGTCACCTTCCTCTACTACTGGGGCGCGCACGAGGCGGGCGCGGACCTGACGCGACGGGCGTGGGAGGCCTGGAGCGAGCAGTCGGCGCAGGAGGACCTGCATGTCATCCGGATCACCAAGATGCTCGGCTTCTACCTCCACCACCTCGGCCGGATCGCGGAGGCCGCGGCCTTGAGCGAACAGGCCATGGAGGTCTCGCGCACCGCGCCGATCCCGGAGGAGGAGCTGATCGACTCCATGCTCCAGATGGCCGGTTCGCTGCGCTACCGGGGCGATTTCCACGCCGCCCGCGAACTGAGCGCCGAGGCGTTCGAGCGGTCGAGCGATCTCTACGGCCCGGAGGACCCGACGACACTGAACGCGGCCCACAGCTACGGCATCACCCTGCGGGTCAACGGCGACTTCCGGCAGGCGCGGGAGATCGACGAAGAGACCGTCAGGCAACGCCAGTTGCTCTACGGTCCGACCAGCGGCCTCACCCTCAACACCCTGAGCGCCCTGGCGGCGGACACCCGCGAGGCGGGCGGCTTCCTGGAGGCCCGGGTCCTGCAGGAGTCGACGTACCAGTCCTACCGGACCCATTTCGGCCCCACCAACGCGGCGACGATCCGTGCCGCGCTGAACCTCGCGATCTGCCGGCGCCGGGCCGGATTCCTGGAGGGCGCGGCGGAGCTGGTCGAGGAGATCCTGGAGCGCTTCACCACCCGGTACGGCGCGGAGTACCCGGAGACCCTGGGGGCCGCCCTCGCCGCCGTCGTCGACCGCAGGATCGCGGGGAGGCTGGAGGACTCCCGCCGCCTCGGCCGGCAGACTCTCGACGGCTACCGGGACATCTTCGGTGAGCACCACCCGTACACCCTGTGCGCCATGGTCAACGTGGCCGCCACCCTTCGGGCCCTGGGCGAGGTGGAGGAGGCCGAGCGGCTGGACACGGTCGCGGGGGAACGGCTCCGGGCGGATCTGGGGGAGCGGCACGTCTACTCTCTGGCCGCCGCACTGGGCCGGGCCAACGACCACTACGCCCGGCTCGACTTCGTCGGCGCCCTGGAGGTCGACAGCGCCACGCTGCCCCTGCTCACCGAGGCGGTGGGCGAGGACCACCCGTTCACCCTCGTCTGTGTCGCGAACCTCTCCCTGGACCAGCGCGGACTGGGCCGCTCGGCCGAGGCGGACCGGCTCAACACCGAGGCGGTGGAGGGCCTGACGCGCGTTCTGGGGGAGGAGCACCCGTGGCGGACCTCGGCCCGGCTGCATCAGCGCATCGAGTACGACGCGACGGTGATCCCGTTGTGAGACGACGGAGCGGTACGGGAGCGAGGGCGGGGGACCGCTGACGGGAAACGTGTGACGGGTTGTGGCCGGCGGGAAGGCCACGGACGGGGGCGACGCATGACGACGGTCATATTCATCCACGGCACAGGGGTCCGGCCACCGCACACCGAGGCCCTGAACGCACGGGTCACGGCCTCGCTCGCCGAGGCCGCCCCGGGCGTGCGGGTCGTGCCGCTGGACTGGGGCGAGCCGTACGGTGCCCGGCTCGCCGCGGGCGGTGCCAGCATTCCGCCGGACGGGGCCGGGGCCACCGAACGGGACGCGGAGAGCGAGGAGGACGAGGAGACCGCCGCCTGGGAACGCCTGTACGGGGACCCGGAGGCGGAGCTCTCCCTCGCCGCCACACGCGGCACCTCGGGGGCGATACCCCCGGGCGCCGCCTTCCCGGACGAGGAGTTCCGGGAGCGGCTCGCGGCCCTGGCCGCCCGGGGCGAGACCGTCGCCCCGGAGCTGGGCCCCGGTCTCGGAGCGCGGGCCGCCGCCCTCGCGCGGAGCCCCCTGCTCGCCCCGGCGGCCGAAGCCCTGGACCGCGAGGAGATGGCACCGCTCCTGGCCCGTGCGCTGGCCGCCGCCGTGATCGGGGCGGCCCTGGCGGAGGACGCGCCCGTCCTCTGCGACGGGACGACCCGGGACGCCGCCGTGGACCGGATCGCCCGGGAGCTCGGCGCCACCGCGCCCGGCTCCACCCGGGGGCCGGTGGGCCGGCTGATCGGCCGGCCCGTGCTGCGGCTCGGCTCCCGGTACGCGGTGCGCCGCCGCCGCGCCCTCACCGGGGCCGCCCACCCGGCGGCGGGCGACGTGCTCAAGTTCCTCGTACGCGGCGGGCCCCTGCGCACCGCTCTGCGCGAGCTGGTCGCCGCCGTGGAGCCGCCCGTCGTCCTCCTCGGCCACAGCCTCGGCGGGGTCATCGCCCTCGCCACCCTGATCGAGGCCCCGCTGCCCGGCGTCCGGCTGCTGGTCACCGTGGGGTCGCAGGGACCGTTCCTGTACGAGACGGGGGCGCTGCCCCACCTCGATCACCCGCAACCGCTGCCCGCCCACGTTCCCGGCTGGCTGAACATCCATGACCGCCGCGATCTGCTCGGCTTCTCCGCCGCACCGGTGTTCCCCGGCCGGGCCGAGGACATCGCGACCGACAACCGGCAGCCGTTCCCCGTCGCCCACAGCGCCTACTGGAGCGACCCGGTCGTCTACCGCGCCATCGCGAAGCGGCTGCCGTGAGCGCGGGCACCGTCGACCCGGCACGTGTGGTGGCGCTCGTCGTCGGCGTCGAGCGCTATGCCGCGGGCCCCCGCTGGACGCTGCCGGGGCCGGTCCGTGACGCCCTGCGCTTCCGGGACTGGCTGCGGTCCGCTGGCGTGCCGGACGCCAACATCCTGCTGCATCTCGCCCCGGCACAGGGCCCGGACGCGGTCGCCGGACACCGCGACGCCGACCACGAGACCCTGCGACGGGTCATGGTCCATGAACTGCCCGCCCGACAGGGGGACCTGCTCTGGATCTGGTGGGGCGGGCACGGTGTGCTGGACCGGGACGAACACCTGCGGCTCTACTGCGCCGACGCCACGGACGCCGACCGGCGCAACATCGACCTGGAGTCCGCCCGCCGCAGGCTGAGCAGTGACGTCCTGCCCGGGTTCACGGAGCAGAACTGGGTCGTCGACGCCTGCCAGACCTTCGAGGAGCGCCACCGCCCGGCCGTCACGATCCCGGACGGGAGCCTGCCCGTCGGCCAGCGCCTGCGGCTCCACCGGCAGAGTGTGCTGCTGGCCGCCGACCGGGGGCAGCGCGCGGCCAACGACCCCGTGGGCGGCCAGGGTGTCTTCTCGGACATCCTCCTGCGCGAGCTGGCCGCCCTGCCCGGCGGCCCGGCCCCCGACCTGGAAGCGCTCTTCGCAGCAGTCCGGGGCCGGTTCGACCGGCTGCGCGCCGAAGGGAGCCACACCCAAGTGCCCACGCTCCACCTCTACCGTCCCGGACACACGGAACATCTGCCCGCCCCTCCGGCGCCGCCCGCGCCACGGAACGCGGGTGGCCCCGGGCCGGACCGGGCAGGCGGCGGGCTGGCCCGGGTGGTCGACGCGCTCCTCGCCTATCCGCTGATGAGAGACCGCGACGAACGCCAGACGATGGTCGCGGAGCTGGACCCCGTCCTGGTGGCCCGGATGCCACGGCACGCGGTGCCCCGTACGGACGTCCTGGGCATTCTGCGGACGCTGCGGCGGCGCCCGGAAGGCCCCTGGGACCTCTACCGGGCCGTCACCCTGCTCGACGACGACCCGGACCGGGCCGCCGAACTGGAAGAAGCCCTGAAGGAGTTCCTGGCCGAGAACCGACCGGCCCCCTGATCTCCCGACGTGATCGCACGGGTTTCCGGAAGGCAACCCATTCGTCATGATGGGAAGGGACGGGTGGCATCGTGTGCCGCCGGATCGAAAAGGGGGAACAGGCCTTGCAGCAGACGCCATCGGTCGGTGATCCGGCCGACTATCTGGAGTCCGATGTCGCGGACCTCGCGGAGGTGGGCGTCGCCGTCGTGCGCGACCTCGCTCCCGCGCCCGGACAGCGTCTGCTGGAGGAGATCCGAAGAGCGCGCACCAGCACGCTGTCCAACGACGGCCCGCCCAACGCTCGCGCCGACTGAGCGCTGTGCGGCCCTCCCCAGGAGCGGGATTCCCGAGGCCGCGTCGGGAACACGACAGAGGAGAGCGGGTGCACGCACCCCTACGGATGCCCGGCCACTGGTACGACGAACTGGCCGGCGGCGGCGGGTCGATGGAGGCCGTCGGCTTCCTCGCGCAGGGTGAGCGGTCCCGACGCCTCCTCCTGATCGGGGAGTTGCTGAGCCGGCTGGAGGAGCGGCCCACCCTGCTCGGCCCCGCCGACCTCGGCGCCATCTGGCGGACCGTGGAACAGTCCGAGGCACGCAAGCCGGGCTCCGCCGAGGAGTTGCTGCTCAGCCCACAGGTGGGCAGCTGGCTCGCCCACACCCTGCGCCGCCTGCACGGCGCCTCCTGCGGCCCTCCGCTCTGGGTGGACGCCGGGCACCTGGCCGCCGTCGCCCTGGTGGCCGCGCTGCGCGCCGGGACGGACGCCGACCTCGTCCTGCCCGCCAGAGAGGGAGCGGTACCCCTGCCGACGCTCGGTCTCGCCCGGCTGCCGGGCATCCCGCTGCTGGGCTTTCAGCCGGTCCACGCGCGCGTGCGGGAAGGGGGGCTGCTGCTCACTCCGACCGTACGGGGCACGGGGGCGATCGCCCTGGCCCTGCGCCCGCTCACCGCACCGCAGAGCGCCCTGTGGTGGCCGACGCACCGGCTGCCGGTCCGGCAGGGCGGTCCCGAGGTCGCCCTCGACGACACCGACCCCTACCGCGACCTCGACAGCCCGATCCCGCCCCGTCGGCTCACCCCACGCGAACTCGCCACCTGGCAGCGGCTGTTCGCCGAGGCTGTCGCGCTGCTCGACCCCGGGCGATCCTCTGCCGCCGGCTCCGGCGCCCCGCCTGGTTCCGGCCCCGACACCGACCGCGGCCCCGGCACGCTCCGCCCCGAGGAGATCAGGCGCATCGTGCCCTGGCCCGGACGGCTGCCGGACGGCCCCGTCGAGGGGCTCAGCGCCTCCACCGCGGACGCGTTCGGCTCCATGGTCGTCGCCGAGCCGCCGAACGGCGCGGCCCTCGCGGAGACGATGGTCCACGAGTTCCAGCACAGCAAACTCGGCGCGCTGCTCCACCTCTTCGCGATGCTCGACGACGACCGTACGGAGGAGCACTACGCCCCGTGGCGCCCGGACCCGCGCCATCTGCCGGGCCTTCTCCACGGTGCGTACGCCTTCGTCGGCGTCGCGGGATTCTGGCGGGACCGGATCGGGGACCGGGCCGCCGATCCGCTGGACCTGGCGCCCTTCCGCTTCGCGCTCCGCCGCATCCAGACCCGTACGGTCCTGCGGACCCTCGCGACCCGCGCGACGCTCACCGGGCCCGGCCGCCGACTGGTCGCCGGGCTCACCTGCACCGTCGACGGCTGGCTGCGCGAGCCGGTGGACGGGCCGGCAGTGGCGCGGGCCCGTGCGGCGGCGGCCGGCCACCGGGCCGAGTGGCGGCTGCGCCATCTGCGCTGCGCGGACGAGGAGCGTGCCGGGCTGGCGGCGGCGGTGCGCTCCGGGACGCCGCTCCCGTCTCCCCGGCCTCCCCGGCTCGTCCCGGCGGAGGAGCGCACCCACTGGCGGGACGTACGGGGAGCGCTCTACCTCCGCCCCGACGCGGCGGCGGACACCGCGGCGGGCCGCGCCGACGTCCTGCTGGTCCACGGTGAGGCCGCATCCGCCCGGGAGGCGTACCGGGAGCAAGGGTCACACGCCCCGGGAGACCCGCATCTGCTGGCGGGCTGGCTGCTGGCGCACACCGCGCTCCACCCCGGCCACCGGCGGCTCCTCGCCCGCCCGGAGCGGTTCGCCGCCGCGGTCCAGGGGGAGGGGCCGGAGGTGTGGGAGCACGCGGCGCGGCGGCTCGCGGCCCCCCATCGCCTGCCTGACCAGCACCGGACCGTCCTGTAAGGAGCTCGGCAAGCGCCCGGCCGGGCCCGCCGCGCGTGAGGCGCATCACTCTGCGTGAAATTCTCGGCATACATTCCGCCGAACCGGGGAGGGGTCCAGGCCGCTGGTGCGGCCGTACCCGGTTCACCGCGCAGCACGCCCCGGCCGAACCGGAGGGGGCATTTCAGGCACGGAAGGCGAAAAACGACATGTCGGCGCTCAACACCATCCACATCGACGGCACCTGGCGGGCCGCCGTATCGGGCGAGACCCGCACGGTCCTCGACCCCGCCGACGCCACCGTCCTGGCCATCGTCGCGGAGGGCGGCGTGTCGGACACCGACGCGGCGATCGCGGCGGCGCGGCGCGCCTTCGACGACGGCCCCTGGCCGCACAAGCCCGTCGCCGAGCGGGCCGGGCTGCTGCGCCGGGTCGCCGAGCTGCTCCAGCGGGACCGCGAGGAGATCGCGATCACCGAGAGCCGCGACACCGGCAAGACCCTGGAGGAGGGCCGGGTCGACGTCGACGACGTCACCAACGCCTTCCGCTACTTCGCCGACCTCGTGATGAACGAGAGCGGCGGCCGGGTCGTCGACGCGGGCGACCCCGACGTCCACAGCATCGTCGTCCACGAGCCCGTCGGCGTCTGCGCCCTGATCGCCCCCTGGAACTACCCCCTCCTCCAGGCCAGCTGGAAGATAGCCCCGGCCCTCGCCGCCGGCAACACCTTCGTGCTCAAGCCCAGCGAGGTCACCCCGCTCTCCACCGTCCACCTGATCAAGCTGCTCTCCGAGGCGGGACTCCCCGACGGCGCGGCCAACCTGGTCACCGGCGCGGGCGACCCGGTGGGCGCCCGCCTCTCCGAGCACCCGGACGTCGACCTGGTCTCCTTCACCGGCGGACTCGCCAGCGGTACGAAGGTGGCCCAGGCCGCCGCGCCGACCGTGAAGAAGGTCGCCCTGGAGCTCGGCGGCAAGAACCCCAACGTGGTCTTCGCCGACGCCTGCGCCACCGACGAGGGCTTCGACACCGCCGTCGACCAGGCGCTGAACGCCGCGTTCTTCCACAGCGGCCAGGTCTGCTCCGCCGGGGCCCGACTGATCGTCCAGGACTCGGTCAGCGAGCGGTTCGTCACCGAGCTGGCCCGCCGCGCCGACGCCATCCGCCTCGGCCGGGGCACCCTCGACGGCGTGGAGTGCGGACCGCTCGTCTCCGCCCAGCAGCTCGCCAAGGTCGAGGCGTACGTCGCCTCCGCCCGCGAGGAGGGCGCGATCGTCCGGGCCGGCGGCGAACGCCCGACGCCCAGCGACGTACGGCCCGAAGGCGGCTACTTCTACCGGCCGACCGTCCTGGACGGCTGCCACCGCGAGATGAAGGTGGTCCGCGAGGAGACCTTCGGCCCGATTCTCACCGTCGAGACCTTCCGCACCGAGGAAGAGGCCATCACGCTGGCCAACGACACCGACTACGGTCTCGCGGGCGCGGTCTGGACGACGGACGCGGGCCGGGCCCGCCGGGTCGCCGGACGGCTGCGCCACGGCACCGTCTGGATCAACGACTACCACCCCTACCTCCCGCAGGCCGAGTGGGGCGGCTTCGGGAAGTCCGGCACGGGGCGCGAGCTCGGCCCGACGGGGCTCGCCGAGTACCGCGAGTCCAAGCACATCTACCAGAACCTCAACCCGCGCCCCCAGCGCTGGTTCGCCGGCTGACGCCTGCGGGGGCCCCGGAAGCACTCAACCCCGGGGCCCCGCCCGGCTGTTCGCAGCACCACGTACACGCACGAACCTTGCAGAAGGAGCAGTGACCGATGCCTTCCACCCCCCGCAGCACCGCAGTCCCCGACGGCCCCGTGGCCGACTACGTGATCGTCGGCGGCGGCACCGCCGGATCGGTCATCGCCTCCCGGCTCACCGAGGACCCCGACGTCACCGTCACGGTCATCGAGGGCGGCCCCACCGACATCGACCGCGACGACGTGCTGACCCTGCGCCGCTGGCTCGGCCTCCTCGGCGGCGACCTCGACTACGACTACCCCACCACCGAGCAGCCGCGCGGCAACAGCCACATCCGGCACAGCCGGGCCCGCGTCCTCGGCGGCTGCTCCTCGCACAACACGCTGATCAGCTTCAAGCCGCTGCCCGGCGACTGGGACGAGTGGGCCGAGGCGGGCGCCGAAGGCTGGCACGCGGCCGCGATGGACCCCTACTTCGCCAAGCTGCGCAACAACATCGTCCCGGTCGACGAGAAGGACCGCAACGCCATCGCCCGCGACTTCGTCGACGCCGCCCAGGAGGCGGCCGGGGTCCCGCGCGTGGACAGCTTCAACAGCAAGCCGTTCCACGAGGGCGTCGGCTTCTTCGACCTCGCCTACCACCCCGAGAACAACAAGCGCTCCTCCGCCTCGGTCGCCTACCTCCACCCGCACATCGAGGCCGGCGACCGCCCGAACCTCCGCATCCTGCTGGAGACATGGGCGTACCGGCTGGAGTTCGACGGCACCCGCGCCACCGGCGTACACGTCCGCCGAGCGGACGGCGAGGAGACCCTGCTGCGCGCCGCCCGCGAGGTCATCGTCTGCGCGGGCGCGGTGGACACGCCCCGGCTGCTGCTGCACTCCGGGATCGGGCCGCGCGCGGACCTGGAAGCACTGGGCATCGACGTTCGCCACGACCTTCCGGGCGTCGGCGAGAACCTGCTCGACCACCCCGAGTCCGTCATCGTCTGGGAGACCGACGGGCCCATCCCGGAGAACTCCGCGATGGACTCCGACGCGGGACTCTTCGTCCGCCGCGACCCCGGATCCCGGGGCCCGGACCTGATGTTCCACTTCTACCAGATCCCGTTCACCGACAACCCGGAGCGGCTCGGCTACGAGAAGCCCGAGCACGGGGTGTCGATGACGCCGAACATCCCCAAGCCGCGCAGCCGGGGCCGTCTCTACCTCACCAGCGCCGACCCCGAGGTCAAGCCGGCGCTGGACTTCCGGTACTTCACCGACGAGGACGACCACGACGGCCGCACCCTGGTCGACGGCATCAAGCTCGCCCGCGAGATCGCGCGCACCGAGCCGCTGGCCCACTGGCTCAAGCGCGAGGTGTGCCCCGGACCCGAGGTCACCTCGGACGAGGACATCAGCGAGTACGCCCGCAAGGTCGCCCACACCGTCTACCACCCGGCCGGCACCTGCAAGATGGGCGCTACGGGCGACCAGGAGGCCGTCGTGGACCCGCAGTTGCGTATCCGGGGCCTGGAGGGCATCCGGATCGCCGACGCGTCCGTCTTCCCGACCATGCCCGCCGTGAACCCGATGATCGGGGTCCTCATGGTCGGCGAGAAGTGCGCCGAACTCCTCGCGGACCGGGCGCGTGACACCGCGTCGCCCGCCGGAACCAGCACCAGCACCGGAGGCGATGCCCGATGACCGGAACCGAGACCCTCAAGGCCGCCGAGCCCGCCGAGAACGCGGGGGCCACCGGGACCGACGAGAACGCGGTGTTCTCCGTACGCAACCTCTGGAAGGTCTTCGGCCCCAAGGCCGACCGGATCCCCGGCAGCGAGCACGCGGCTCTCCCGCCCGCCGAACTGCGCGAGGCCACCGGCTGCACCGCCGCCGTGCGCGACGTCTCCTTCGATGTCCGCAAGGGCGAGGTGTTCGTCGTCATGGGCCTGTCGGGCTCCGGCAAGTCGACCCTCGTGCGCTGTCTCACCCGGCTCATCGAGCCGACCAGCGGCACCCTCGCCATCGACGGCGAGGACGTCCTCGCGATGGACCGGGCCCGACTGCGCGAACTGCGCCGTCACCGCGCCGCGATGGTCTTCCAGCACTTCGGACTCCTGCCGCACCGCACGGTGCTGGACAACGTCGCCTACGGTCTGGAGATCCAGGGCCTGAGCAAGGCCGAACGCCGGTCAAAGGCAGCGGAGTTGGTGGAGAAGGTCGGCCTCGCCGGTCTGGAGGACCGCCGCCCCTCCCAGCTCTCCGGCGGCCAGCAGCAGCGCGTCGGCCTCGCCCGCGCGCTCGCCGTCGACCCGTCCGTCCTCCTCTTCGACGAGCCGTTCAGCGCGCTGGACCCGCTGATCCGCCGCGAGATGCAGGACGAAGTGGTCCGCCTCCACCGCGAGGAGGGCCGCACCATGGTCTTCATCACCCATGACCTCAGCGAGGCGCTGCGCCTGGGCACCCGGATCGCGCTCATGCGCGACGGCGGAATCGTCCAGCTCGGCACCCCCGAGGAGATCGTGGGCTCGCCCGCCGACGACTACGTCCGCGAGTTCGTCCGCGACGTGCCGCGCGAGCAGGTCCTCACCGTCGCCACCGCCATGCGGCCCGCCCTCGCCGGGGAGAGCGAGCGCGGCCCGGCCGTGCGCCCCGAGGCCACCGTGTACGAGGCCATCGAGGCGGTCTCCCGCTCCGGCGACCCCGTCGCCCGGGTGATGGACGGCGGCCGGCTCGTCGGCGTCGTCGACCACGCGTGCCTGCTCGACGTCGTGGCCGGGACAGCCGGACCCGCCGGATCGCCCACGACGACGTCCGCGTCGGCTGCCTCCGCGTCCGGGGCGCCCGACGCGCCGGACGGCTCCCGCGAGGTGACCCTCTGATGGCCACCGCCCAGGCCACCTCGGCCCGCCCCGCCGCCGCGGGCGCGCGCCGGGGGCCGCTGGCCGCCCTCCGCGACCGCCCCGCCGTCGCGAAGCTCCTGCTGCTCGCGCTCGTCGCCGCCGTCGTCGTGCCCGTCGTGCACGGCCGCTGGGGCGGCGGGATCTGGCCCGACGCGCTGACCGCCGACCTCTCCGCCCCGCTCGGCGAGGTCACGGACTGGATCGTTTCCAACCGCGACAGCCACCCGCTCTTCCTCTACTTCTTGGGCCACATCAGCAACGCCGTCGTGCTCTCCGTGCGCGGCGTCTACCTGGTCCTCCTGGCCCTCGGCTGGGCCGGCGTCACCGTGTTCGCCGCCGCCGTCGCCTGGCGCGTCGCGGGCATCCGCCTCGCGCTCACGGCGGCCGTGTCGTTCCTGCTCTGCGGGCTGCTCGGCATGTGGGTGCCGACGATGCAGACGCTCGCGCTGATGATCGTCGCCGTCCTCGCCTCCGTCGTGCTGGGGCTGCTCCTCGGCCTCGCGGCCGGGCTCTCGGACCGGGTGTTCCGCATCCTGCGCCCGGTGCTCGACACCATGCAGGTGCTGCCCGCCTTCGCGTATCTGCTGCCGGTGGTGCTGGTGTTCGGCATCGGCGTCCCCGGAGCCGTCCTCGCCACCGTCGTGTACGCGGCTCCGCCGATGGCCCGGCTCACCGCGCTCGGCCTGCGCGGCGCGGACGGCGGCGTCATGGAGGCCGTCGCCTCGCTCGGCGCGACCGGCCGGCAGCGGCTGCTCAGCGCCCGGCTCCCGCTGGCCCGCAAGGAACTCCTCCTCGGCCTCAACCAGACCATCATGATGGCGCTCTCCATGGCCGTCATCGCCTCCGTGATCGGTGCGGGCGGCCTCGGCGACCGGGTCTACCAGGCCCTGTCCTCCGTGGACGTCGGCGCCGCGCTCGCCGCGGGCATCCCGATCGTGCTGCTGGCCGTCGTGCTGGACCGTACGACGGAGGCGGCCGGCCGCCGCATCGGCGCCGAGCCCACCGGCCCGGCCCTGCTGCGCGGCCTGCGCGGCTGGTCCCTGGCCGCCGTGATCACCGCGGCCGTCGCCGTCGTCGGACGGGCCACCGACGGCCAGGTCTGGCCCGACGACATGACCGTGGCCATCGCCGGACCGGTCAACACCGCCAAGGACTGGATGGTCGACCACCTCTACACCGGGGTGCCCGTCGTCGGCGGCACCGCCGACCTCGCCGCCCACTTCACCAGCGGCGTCCTCAACCCGCTGCGCAGCGGGCTCACCGGCCTGCCCTGGTGGTCGGTGCTGCTGATCGTCGCCGCCCTCGCCTGGACCATCGGCACCTGGCGCACCGCCGCCACCGCCGTCCTCGCCATGGCCGCGATCGGCGTGCTCGGTGTGTGGGAGCCCTCGATGGACACCCTCAGCCAGGTGCTCGCCGCCGTGGCCGTCACCCTGGTCATCGGCTTCGGCGTCGCCGTCGGCGCGGCCCGCAGCGAGCGCCTGGAGAAGCTGCTGCGACCGGTCCTGGACGTCTTCCAGACCATGCCGCAGTTCGTCTACCTGATCCCCGTCGTCGCCCTCTTCGGCGTCGGCCGCGCCCCCGCCGCCGCTGCCGCGGTCGTCTACGCGCTGCCCGCCGTCATCCGCATCACCACCCAGGGGCTGCGGGGCGTCGACCCGGCGGCGATGGAGTGCGCCCGCTCGCTCGGCGCGACCCCGGGCCAGCAACTGCGCCAGGTCCAGATCCCGCTCGCCAGGCCCTCCCTGCTGCTCGCCGTCAACCAGGCGGTCGTCCTGGTCCTCGCCGTCGTCATCATCGGCGGACTCGTCGGCTCCGGCGCACTCGGTTACGAGGTCGTCCTCGGCCTCGCCCAGGGCGACCTGGCCACCGGCCTCGTCGCCGGAGCGGCGATCGTCTGCCTGGGCCTGATGCTCGACCGGGTCACCCAGCCCACCACCCGCCGCCAGCGACAGGAGAGCTGAGATGAACCGCTCCCGCACCCGCCTGCTCGTGGCGCTCGCCTCGGCCGGGGCCCTGCTCGCCACGGCCGGCTGCGGCGCCGCCGACATGACCAAGCAGGCTTCCCCCTTCGCGGCCCCGGCCGGGGTCAAGACGGTCACCCTCTCGGTCCAGTCCTGGGTCGGCGCCCAGGCGAACGTCGCCGTGGCCGAGCAGCTCCTCAAGGACGAGCTCGGCTACCGCGTCGACCTCGTCCAGACCGACGAGGTCCCCGCCTGGGACGCCCTGAGCCAGGGCCGCGTCGACGCGATCCTGGAGGACTGGGGCCACCCGGACCAGGAGAAGCTGTACATCGACGAGAAGAAGACCATCGTCCGGGGCGGCGACCTCGGCGTCACCGGGCACATCGGCTGGTACGTGCCGAAGTACTGGGCGGACGAGAACCCGGACGTCACGGACTGGAAGAACCTCGACAAGTACGCGGACGAGCTGAAGACCGCCGAGAGCGGCGGCAAGGGCCAGCTGATGGACGGCTCGCCGTCCTACGTCACCAACGACGTGGCCCTGGTGAAGAACCTCGACCTCGACTACAAGGTCGTCTTCGCCGGCTCCGAGGCGGCGCAGATCACCCAGATCCAGCAGTTCGCCAAGGAGAAGAAGCCCTTCCTCAGCTACTGGTACCAGCCGCAGTGGCTGTTCAACGAGGTGCCGATGGTCGAGGTGAAGCTCCCCGAGTACACGGACGCGTGCGCCGCCAAGGACCCGGCGGACATCGACTGCGCGTACCCGACGACGCCGCTGCAGAAGTTCCTCAACGCCGACTTCGCCGAGCGCGGCGGGGACGCGTCCGCGTTCCTGAAGAAGTTCCACTGGTCGGAGAAGGACCAGAACGAGGTGTCCGAGATGATCGCCTCGCAGAAGCTCACGCCCCAGGAGGCGGCGAAGCGCTGGATCGAGCGTCACCCGGACGTCTGGAAGAAGTGGCTGGCCAAGGGCTGACCGTCCGGTGCCCGGCGCCTCGGGAGAACGGCCCGGCGCACGGCCCGTCCTGAGAACCGTCCGGTGCCCGGCCCCTCGTGAGAGGCGCCGGGCACCGGTGGCGTCTCGGCCGTCCCGCTACCGCGCCCGGACCGTCGCCAGGACATCGCGGTCCGGCTGGAGCGTCAGGCCCGTCGCCGGCGTGATCTCGCCCGGGTCGACGTCCAGCGTGAAGCGGCGGGCCAACACGGCCAGCAGGAGGACGGACTCCACCATCGCGAAGCGCGTACCGATGCAGACCCGGGGCCCGCCGCCGAACGGGAACCACGCGTACTCCGGGATCTCGTCGCCGCCCTCCGCGTCCCAGCGCTCCGGCCGGAACTCCTCCGGCTCGGGGAACCACCGCGCGTCGCGGTGCGTGGCCCACTGGCTGCTCCACACCCGGGTCCCCTCCTCGATGGGCAGGCCCCCGATCGTCGCCCCTTCCTTCGCGACGCCGGTGATCAGCCAGACCGCCGGGTACAGCCGCAGGGTCTCCTTCACCACGGCCTGGGCGTACGTCAGCTGGGCGTAGTCCTCGAAGCCGGGCTCGCGGTCGCCGAGCACCCGGTCCAGCTCCTCGGCGAGCGTGTCGCGGACCCGGGGGTTGCGGGCGAGCAGATACCACGCCCACACCAGCGTCGTACTCGTCGTCTCGTGACCGCCGATGTAGAGCGTGACCGCCTCGTCGCGGATCTCGTCGTCGCTGAGGTGCGTCCCGCTCTCGTCGACGGCGGTGAGCAACCGGCTGAGCAGATCCGGGCGTTCCTCCTCGCCGTCCCGGTGCCGGGCGACGACCCGGCCCACCTCGGCGTCGATGACGGCGGCGGCCTTCCTGATGCGCGCCCGGCCCGGCGTCGGCACCCAGTCGGGGAGCAGTGCGCCGAGCCCGGCGAACTCCTTGCCGATCTCCATCTGGGCGACGTCCATCGCCCGGCCCATCGCCTCGGAGTCCGCCGGGGTGTCCACCCCGAAGATCGTGCGCACGGCGATCTCCTGCGTCAGCGCGGCCATCTCCCGCTTGACGTCGACCTGTTGGCCGTCCGACCAGCGGTCCGCCAGCTCCACCGCGCAGTCGGCCATCGTGGCCGCGTACGACTTCACCTGCTTGGGCCGCACCGAGGGCTGCACCAGCGAGCGCTTCCGCCGCCAGTCCCGGCCCCGCGCCACGATCATCCCGTTGCCCAGCACCGTGCGGAACGCGATACCGAGCTTCGGCTGGTCGAAGGTGTGCTCCGTCTCGGTGAGCAACTCGCCTATGCAGTCGGGGTCGGCGAGGAACACGCACCGGTTGCGGCCGAACCGCCAGCGCACCATGTCCCCCCGCCCGCGCAGGAGTTCGAAGAACGCGAGAGGGTTCTTCCCGAACTGCGGCAGATTCCCCACCAGCGGCAGCCCCTTGGGCCCCGGGGTGAACGCATGGCCGCGAGGCTGGGCGTCGAGCGCCGGGCCGGTCTGCGTGGACATCGAAGGACTCCGCTCCCTGGGGCGCGCCACTGCCGGCGCGCAATCGTTCGAGCCCCATCGAACAGGATGGGGGCGGCACTCCACCAGGGCACCGGCGGGGCGTGGCCGGAAGCCGTCATCAGCCCTACGGAATAACCGAGTTGTCGCTGACCCGCGACACCGCGCACCTCTGCGTGTTTACTGCGCCGCCTTCCGCCGCTGCTCCGGGTGCGCAGCCTGGCCGGGGCACCACGACGATCTGGACGTCGTCCTCGTACACGACCCTGCCGGGATCGGTCGACTCCAGTCGCTCGCACGGCACCCCGTGCGCGGCCAGCAGCGCGAGATAGCCCGGGATCCGGTCCAGCAGGTGGGTCGCCGACGTCTTGAACCAGGCGGCGGCCCCCGGATTCACGCCGGGGTCGTACACCGCCGGGTCGACGAGCGAGGGATCGGTGTAAGCGGCGTCGTACCAGTCGTTGCCGGCTCGCCAGAAGCGGTGCTGCTCCGCGGTCAGACGGCCCTCCCGCGCCAGTCCGTTGGCCAGCCCGAAGATCCCGGTGAAGACGCCCCGCCGATCGCGCTCGGTGCTCTGGAACCGTACGTACGTCGTCGTCGCGCTCATCCCGTCTCCTCCGCCGCGCCCGGTGAAGGGTCCAGCGTAGGTCCGGGTCCGACCGTAGGGGTCAGAGGCCGACGATCAGCTGGATGCAGACGATCTTGACCAGGATGGCGAGCGCGAACAGCGTCGAGTAGCCGTTGTTGATCCGGCTGTCGCTCGCCCGGCTGTTGGCGTACGCCACGATCGCCGGGTTGCCGACATAGCCCGACAGCAGCCCCATGGTCCGCTCCCGGCTCTGCCCCAGCGCCTTCGCGACCAGGACCATCAGGGTGTAGCTGACGACCGCGCCGATCGCCAGGACCGCCACCAGCTTCAGCCCGAACAGCGAGAAGGCGTTCTCGCGGAACGCGTAGCCCGAGGTGAGTCCCACGACGGCGAGGAAGAGCAGCAGCCCGATCTGGCGCAGGGTCAGGTTGGCCCGGGTCGGCAGGGTCCAGACGAGCGGTCCGGTGCGCCGCTGCCGGCCGAGGAGCATGCCCATCACCAGCGGCCCGGCCCCCGTGCCCAGGGCGAGCGTGGTGGACCCCAGGGTGAGGGAGGGGATGCCGATGAGGAAGCCCAGTGCGAGACCGAGGCCCAGACTGACCGCGCTGACCTCGCTCACCTTCGCCTCGGTGTCCCCGAGGTACGCGGTGACCTCGCCCGTCCGTTCGCGCGGCATGACCACCCGCACCCGGTCATCCAGCTGGAGCAGCAGATCGTCGTGGGCGAGCATGTCGAAGTCGCCGCGCCGCACCCGGCTGACGAGGGCCCCGTACGTCTCGCCGAGCCCCAGCTCGGCGACGGTGCGCCCGGCCAGGTCCGGGTTGGTGAGCAGGACCCGCCGGTAGTCCACCGCACTGCGGTCGTCCAGCAGATGGCTCGGCGCGAGGGCCCCGAGCGCGTCCGTCGCCGCCCGTACGTCGTCCTCGCCGCCGACCAGGACGACCTGGTCGGCGGGGGAGAGGCGGTCCAGTTCCCGGGCGACCCGGGTGACGCCGGCGGCGGGACGGTACTCACTGGCCAGCACCCGGTGCGCGGCGGCGCCGGGAACGTCCGCCCAGCGCAGCTCCCGGGCCACCTGGACCGTACGGGTGACGAGTGCGGACGGCAGCCCCGAGTCCGGGTCCCGGCGGGCGGTCCAGCGGCGGCGGGCCGCGATCGCCGAGACGAACAGGATCGTGATGACGACGGCGAGCGGGTAGCCGATCGCGTAGCCCACGGCGGGCTGCGTCGGGTCCTCGGAGGCCTCCTGGGCGGCGGCGAGGCCCGGGGTGGTGGTCCCGATGCCCGCGTAGCCGCCCGCGAGGAACGGCCCGTCGATGCCGAACCCGCTGTGCCCGACGTATCCGACCACCGCGGCGGTGAGCGCCAGGGCCACCACGGATCCGGCCATCACGGGGAGCTGGCCGCGCAGTTCACGGAAGAACGCGGGGCCCGACTCCAGGCCGACGGTGTACACGTACAGCGCCAGGCCCAGCGCCGAGACCCCGGCCGGTACGGCGGCGGCGATGTCCTCGTCCAGCGCCCCGACGAGGAGGCCGGCGAACAGGACCCCGGCCGCGCCGAGCCGGACCGGGCCGAAACGCGCCATGCCGAGCAGGGAGCCGACCGCGATCACGGCGAACACCGCCACCCACGGGTTGTCCGCGAAGAACTGCCACACCGGCCGTGCCTCCCCGACCTCGAAGATCCGCCCCTCGTCGGGGGCCAGGATCTTCGAGGTCCGGGGCGGCCGCCACTCGGCGGAGCGCCGGTGGGACCGTCAGACGCCCTGCGGCGCTTCGGCCGGGGGGATGCATCCCGCCTGCCGGCGCCGACCGCTGGAACCGGCACAGTGAGGACGTCATCGCGCTGCTGCGTGAAGGGGGCGACGTGACGGCGGCGGCTGCCGGTCGCGGCCGGGGGCTGGTGGGCCTGCCCTAGGGGGCGCCCGGCGCCGCACGGGTGAACGCGCCGGCCGCGGCGGCCAGGGCCGCCGTGTTCGCGGCGTCGGCGGGCATCCCCGGATCGGGCGCGGTCCGCAGGAGTACCAGCTGATGGTAGAGCGGCGCGGTGGCGGCGATCAGCAACCGCCGGGCGTCCGTGTGCGGCGGGAGTTCGCCGCGTTCGACGGCGCGCTCGACGACGGCCTCGCAGCGTGCGTACCGGTCCTCCCACAGCCGCTGCTGGGCGTCGGCCGCCCGCGTGGAGCGGAACGAGGCCGCCATCAGGGCCTGGGGGATCGACGGCCGTACGACCAGGGAGTCCTGGATCTGCTGGTTGAGGGCCGTCAGATCGCCGCGCAGGGAGCCCGTGTCCGGTGGCGCCCAGTCGTCCTCGCCCGCCGCGTCGAGAACGTCGGCGAGCAGGCCGCCCACGTCCTGCCAGCGCCGGTACACCGTCGCCCGGTGCACGCCGGCGCGGGCCGCGACACCCTCCACCGTGAGCCCCTCGTAGCCGTGTTCGCCGAGTTCGGTGCGGACCGCGTCGAGCACCTGGGCCCGGATGCGCGCGGTGCGGCCGCCCGGCCGGCGGTCCGGCGGGCTGTCCGGCGGCGGGGTCATCGGTAATCCGGTTGCCCGGTGGCGGTGGTCATGGCACCATCTTAAAGCAACAGTTGTCGCACTAGTGGAGTCGCCGATGTTCTTCCGAAGCTTTCCCCCGGCCTCGCGGTCCACCGCCACCGCTTCGTCCACGACAGCTTCGGAGTCGCCCGTATGCCTACCCAGATCACCGCACTCGCCGTCAGCAAGGCCTTCGACGGCAGGCCCGTTCTCGACTCCGTGACCTGCTCGCTCGCGAAGGGCGAGCGCACCGGCATCGTCGGCGAGAACGGGTCCGGCAAGACCACCCTGCTGCGGTTGCTCGCCGGGCGGGAGAGCCCCGACCAGGGGCGGATCGTCGTGCGGGCCGACGGCGGCGTCGGCTACCTCGCCCAGGACGAGCACCTGCCGGCCGATATGACGGCGCAGCAGGTGATCGACCGGGCGCTGGGCGATCTCCGTGCCATCGAAGCCCGGATGCGCCGCCTAGAGGCGGCGATGGCCGACGGCGACGAGCCGGCGATCGACGCGTACGGCGAGGCCGTCGCGGCCTTCGAGCTGCGCGGCGGCTACGACGCCGACGCCCGGCTGGAGCGAGCCCTGCACGGACTCGGTCTGCGGCAGGTGGACCGTGCCTCGGCCATGGGGGAGCTCTCCGGCGGCGAGCGGGCCCGGCTGCGTCTCGCCGCGGTGCTGGCGGCGGCCCCCGAGGTGCTGCTCCTCGACGAGCCGACCAACCATCTGGACGAGGCCGCCCTGAGCTGGCTGGAGGAACACCTGCGAAGCCGACGGGGCACCACCGTGGTCGTCTCCCACGACCGGCGTTTCCTCGAACAGGTCGCCACGAGCCTTCTGGAGGTGGACGGAGACCGGCACGGCGTCGTCCGGTACGGCAACGGCTACGCCGGCTACCTCGCGGAGAAGGCGGCGGCGCGCCGGCGCTGGGTCCAGCACCACGAGCGGTGGCGCGAGCAGGTCGACCGGACGCGGGACTCGATCGCGGGCACCGCCCGGCGGGTTGCCCCCGGCCGGCCGATGAAGGACGGCGACAAGCTCTCCTACAACCAGGCGGGCGCCCGCGTGCAGCAGTCCTTGGCCGCCCGCGTCCGCAACGCCGAGGAACGGCTGCACCGCCTGCTGGCCCAACCGGTCCCGGCCCCTCCGGACCCGCTGAGCTTCGCGCCCGTGCTGCGCGCCGGACAGCGGCACGGCACCGTGCTCGACGCCCTCGGAGTCGTGGTCGACGGCCGGCTCGACCCGATCGACCTGACGGTCCGGGCGGGCGAGCACCTGCTGATCACGGGCGCGAACGGCGCGGGCAAGAGCACCCTGCTGCGCGTCCTCGCCGACGATCTGCCCCCCGATCGCGGGCAGGTCATCAGGCGCGGCCGGATCGGCTTCCTCCCGCAGGACCCGGCACCCGGTTCGGCGCACGAGACCCTGCTGGCCGCCTACGCCCGGGGCCTGCCGGGGGAGGCGGACGAACACGCCGAACGGCTCCTGAGCCTCGGGCTGTTCGACCGCACCCGCCTGTCGGTGCCCGTCGCACGGCTCTCCACCGGCCAGCGGCAGCGGCTCGCCCTGGCGCGGCTGGTCGACCGGCCCGCCGACGTCCTGCTGCTCGACGAGCCCACCAACCACCTCTCGCCCGCCCTCGCCGAGGAACTGGAGGCCGCCCTGGCCGGTTTCGCGGGCACCGTCGTCCTCGTCAGCCACGACCGGTCGCTCCGGCGGCGCTGGCGAGGCACTCAGCTGGCCCTGCGGGCCGCCCGCGTGCCCGCGCTCAGGGACTGAGACGTCCTCCGGTCTTCCTCCGCACCCCTACCCGAAGCGAGTGATCACTCTTGTCCCGCCTGTCCCGACGCCGCTCCCACATCGCGATGATCGGCGCCCCGATCGTCAGCCACGTCCTGCCCGGCCTCGGCATCATCCGTGAGCTGGTGGCCCGCGGCCACCGGGTCACCTACGCCAACGACCCGGCCAGAGCGGACCTGATCAAGGCCACCGGCGCCGACTTCGTCCCCTGCACCACACTGCTGCCGGTCGCCGACAACAACTGGCCCGCCGATCCCGTCGCCGCGATGAACCTCTTCCTCGACGATGCCGTCCAGGCGCTGCCCCAGTTGCGCACCGCCTACGACCACGATCCGGCGGACCTGTACCTCTACGACATCGGCGCCTACGCCGCACGCGCCCTCGCCGAATCGCAGGGACGGCCCCTCATGCAGCTGTCCCCGACGTTCGTCGCCTGGGAGGGGTACGAGAACGACGTCGCGGCGCACCTGCGGGCACTGCCCGGCGCCACCGCGTACCGGGAGAAGTTCGCGCACTGGCTCGCCGGCTGCGGAGCGGCCACCCTCGACGTGGACGCCTTCTCCGGCCCTCCCGCGCGGGCCCTCGCGCTGATCCCCAGGGCCATGCAGCCCAACGCCGACAAGGTCGACAGCGAGACGGTGACCTTCGTCGGACCCTGCTTCGACGCCCGCGCCGACTCCGACCGGTGGACCCGGCCGGAGGGCGCGGAGAACGTCCTGCTGGTCTCCCTCGGCTCGGCGTACACCCACCGGCCGGATTTCTACCGCCAGTGCATCGCGGCGTACGGGAACCTGCCCGGCTGGCATGTCGTGCTCCAGATCGGCAAGTACACCGACCCGCGCGAGCTCGGCGACATCCCGCCCAACGTCGAGCTGCACTCCTGGGTCCCGCAGCGGGCGATTCTGGAACAGGCGGACGCCTTCGTCACCCACGCCGGAATGGGCGGCTGCGGCGACGGACTCCTCGCGGGCGTCCCGATGATCGCCGTACCCCAGGGTGCCGAACAGTTCATGAACGCGGACCGGCTGGTGGAGCTGGGGGTGGCCCGCCGCATCGACACCCCGGACGCCACGGCCGAGACCCTGCGAGCGGCCCTGGGCGAACTGGTCGCCGACCCCGAAACCGCCCGCCGGTCCGCACAGTTGCGCGCCGAGGCCCGGAGCGAGGGCGGCATCCCGCGCGCCGTCGGCCTCATCGAGGACATGCTCGCCCCCGGGGGTGTCAGGGACCACCGAGCAGAGGACCGGACGCGCGCCCGAGGACCGAGGTGACCCGCCCCCAGGTCTCCGTGTCCCGTTCCACCGGCGGCAGCTGACGGTCCGTCCCCGACGCCTGCCAGGCGGTCGCCAGCGCCACCGGGTCACCCCCGCCCGCGGCCGAGGCGGCGAGTGCCGCCGCGCCGAGGGCGACCAGCTCCCCGCTGCCCGGGATGACGAGCGGGCGGCCGGAGAGCCGGCGCACCGTCTCCACCCACATCCGGCCCTGGGCCCCGCCGCCGATCAGGCGCAGCGGGCGGGCGGCCACCTCGGGTGCGTCCGGATCGAGGCCACAGGCCGCCAGCAGCTCGTCCATGGCCCGCAGTACGGTGACGGCCGCGCCCTCGTAGGCCGCGCCCAGCAGTTGCCGCCCGGTCGTGTCGTGGCGCAGCCCGGTCAGCAGGCCGGAGGCGGTCGGCAGGTCGGGGGTCCGTTCGCCGTCCAGGTACGGGAGGAGGACCGCCTCGCCGCCGGGCGCCGCGTCCTCGCGGTCCAGGCCGAGCAGGGCGGCCACCTTGTCCACGGCGAGCGTGCAGTTGAGGGTGCAGGCCAGCGGGAGGTACGTACCGTCGGCGGCGGCGAACCCGTTCAGCGCGGTGGACGCGGGCCGGGTGCGGGACGCGGCGAACACCGTGCCGGAGGTGCCGAGGCTGAGGGCCGGGTGGTCCAACAGGCCCTCGCCGCCCAGCCCGAGGCCGACGGCGGCGCTCATGTTGTCGCCGGTGCCGGCCGCCACCGCGATCCCCGCGGGCAGCCCGAGCGCCTGCGCCGCCGCTTCGGTGAGGGAGCCGATCCGGGTGGCCCCGGTGGGCGCGACCTCCGGCAGCAGGGCCGCGTCGAGGCCGAGGAGCTCCAGCAGTTCGGGGTCGTAGCCGCCGGTCGCCGTCGAGAACCATCCGCTGCCCGAGGCGTCCCCCGGGTCGGTGGCGGCGACTCCCGCGAGGCGCTCGGTCAGGAAGTCGTGGGGGAGCCGGACCCCCGCCGCGTTCGCGGCGCTCGCGGGGTCGCTCTCGCGCAGCCACTGCCACTTGGAGGCGGTGATGGACGCCACCGGTACGGATCCGGTCCGCGCCGTCCAGGCCCCGGGACCGCCGAGCGCCGCGGTGAGCGCGGCGGCCTGCGGCGCGGAGCGGGTGTCGTTCCACAGGAGCGCGGGGCGCAGCGGCCGGCCCGCGCGGTCGAGCACGACGAGCCCGTGCTGCTGCCCCGCCACCGCGATGCCGGTGACCGAGCGGGCGGGGAGGCCGGACTCCTTCAGCCCGGCTGCCACCGCCTCGCACAGGGCCTGCCACCAGATCTCCGGATCGCTCATCCGGGCCCCGGCCTCGCCGGTGACCACGTGCGGCGCGCGCCCCACGGCGAGCTGCTCGCCGGTCCCGGCGTCGATGAAGGCGGCTTTGGTGGACTGGGTCGAACTGTCCACGCCGATGACGACGGCGGGTGACGGCATGAGGAGCCTCTTTCGCGCTGCGGGTGCGGTCAACGGATCCGGGTCGACGGGTGCTGATCATTGGGCTGCGGCACGAACAAATTACGGGATGCGTGGCCCTCTGCACAGGGGGCCGATAGCGCTCCGTCCGGCAGGGGGGTTCCGTGCCCGGGGTGCCGTGTGCTTGATTAGTCATGACACTGAACAAATAGGGGTGCCAGGCTCGTCGCCGGGCGTCCCGACGGCAGGCGAAGGCGGTCGGACCATGACGGAACGCTTCACCCCCACCCCGGAGGACAAGTTCAGTTTCGGTCTGTGGACCGTGGGCTGGCAGGGCCGGGACCCCTTCGGCGACGCGACCCGCGCGGCCATCGACCCCGTCGAGTCGGTGCGGCGGCTCGCGGAGCTGGGCGCCTGGGGCGTGACCTTCCACGACGACGACCTGATCCCCTTCGGCGCGCCGGAGACCGAGCGCGAGAGGATCGTCAAGCGCTTCCGGCAGGCCGTCGACAGCAGCGGACTCGTCGTGCCCATGGTGACGACGAACCTCTTCACCCACCCCGTCTTCAAGGACGGCGGGTTCACCGCCAACGACCGGGACGTACGCCGCTACGCACTCCGCAAGACCCTGCGCAACATCGACCTCGCCGTCGAGCTGGGCGCCACCACCTTCGTGGCCTGGGGCGGCCGTGAGGGCGCGGAATCCGGTGGAGCCAAGGACGTACGCCTCGCCCTCCACCGGATGAAGGAAGCCTTCGACCTGCTCGGCGAGTACGTCACCGAGCAGGGCTACGACCTCCGCTTCGCCATCGAGCCCAAGCCCAACGAGCCGCGCGGCGACATCCTGCTGCCCACCATCGGCCACGCCCTGGCCTTCATCGAGCGCCTGGAGCGCCCCGAGCTGGTCGGCGTCAACCCCGAGACCGGGCACGAGCAGATGGCCGGGCTCAACTTCCCGCACGGCATCGCCCAGGCCATGTGGGCGGACAAGCTCTTCCACATCGACCTCAACGGCCAGTCCGGCATCAAGTACGACCAGGACCTGCGCTTCGGCGCGGGCGACCTGCGCCAGGCGTTCTGGCTCGTCGACCTGCTGGAGAGCGGCTACGAAGGCCCGCGCCACTTCGACTTCAAGCCCCCGCGCACCGAGGACTACGACGGCGTCTGGGCCTCGGCGGCGGGCTGTATGCGCAACTACCTCATCCTCAAGGAGCGGGCCGCCGCCTTCCGCGCCGACCCCGACGTGCGGGCTGCCCTGCGCGCGTCCCGCCTGGACGAACTGGCACGCCCCACCGCCGGCGAGGGCCTGGCGAGCCTGCTCGCCGACCGCACCGCGTACGAGGACTTCGACGTGGACGCCGCCGCGGCACGCGGTATGGCCTTCGAGGCGCTGGACCAGCTCGCCATGGACCACCTGCTCGCCGTCCGCTGACGCGATGGGTGAGCCGGGGCGCCCGGCCCCGGCTCACCCGCCCGACGGCTCCGCGTACGCCACCGGATCGTTCAGCACGTCCTGCACCACGAGCGCCGCCGCGCCCCGCGCCGCGTCGCCCGCCACCGACGAGGCCCGGAGCCGGCCGCTGCCGGGGGACCAGAGCCCCGACACCACCCGGCCCGTCAGCTCCTCGTCGGCGGGCGGCGCCAGCCACGGCATCAGGCCCCGGTAGATCCCGCCGAGCACCACCGCGTCCGGGTCGATGAGATTCACCGCCCCCGACAGCACCCGGCCCAGCATCCGCCCCGCCTCACCGATCGCGGTCACCGCACCCGGGTCCCCGGCCTCCGCACGCCGCTCCAGCTCCAGCACCCCCGAGGCGCCGCCGAGGGCGTCGATTCCGGCCGCCCGCAGCAGCGCCGCCTGTCCGGCGTACTGCTCCAGGCACCCCCGTGACCCGCACCGGCACTCCGGCCCCGCCGGGTCCACCACCACATGGCCGATCTCCCCCGCGAAACCGTGGGCGCCGCGCAGCAGTTCGCCGTTCAGGACGAGTGCGCCGCCGACCCCGATCTCCCCGGTCAGATACAGGAAGCTGCGCACGTCCTGGAGGCCGCCGAACCACAGCTCGGCCAGCGCCGCGAGATTGGCCTCGTTCTCCGAGGCGACCGGCAGCGCCGGGTGGCCGGGGCTCAGGGCGGCCAGGGCGTCGCCGAACAGCGCCTGCGCCGGGACCTCGTTCCAGCCGAGGTTGGGCGCCTGCCGCACCGACCCCCCGGAGACGAGACCCGGCAGCGCCAGGGCCGCGCCCACCGGCCGCAACTCCTGCTCGTACGCCGACTCCAGGGTCCGCGCGGCGATCCGGGCAGCCCGGGCCAGGGCCTCCTCGGCGGGTGCGCCCCGGTTGTCGAGGTGCTCGGTCTGCCGGACCCGGCCGGTCCCCGCCAGGTCCACCACACAGACCGAGACGTAATCGATGTTGATCTCCACACCGAGCCCGGCAGGACCGGTGCGGGCCACCTTGAGCGCGGTGCCGGGACGGCCGGCCTGACCGCTGAACGTCTTGCCCGACTCGGTGAGGAACCCGCTGTCCATCAGCTGCTCGACGAGCGAGGACACCGCGGCCCGGGTCAGCCCGACCCGGGCGGCCACCCCGGCCCGGGTCGCGTCGCCGCGCTCGCCCTCGTCCCGCACGGCGCGCAGTACCAGGCTCAGATTGTGCCGTCGCACGGTGTCCTTGTCGGCCTTGGGCCCCAGCGGAGTGAGGATGCTCTTCATATCGTCGCCGAGCCTATGCGATGGGCGGTCACGGCAGGGGGCGGCCGCGGGGGGGGCGGGGCCCCCCCCCCCCCCCCCGGCCCGGGCCGGGGGGTTTTAAAAAAAAACAACCCCCCCCACCCCGCGAAGATTGGGTTTGGGGGGGGGGGGGGGTAGATGAG